>JAGGUV010000035.1 GCA_021158345.1 Bacteroidales bacterium | reverse complement strand
TATCCTGTGGAACATAAAAAGAATATTGCCACGAATTAGCTTCAGTGAAATTAAAGTCAACTTCAGCAGGATCGAAAGGATATTTGAAAATACCATAACTTTTGGGTCTCATAAATTTTGTCTGAGGATCAAAAATATTTTTATACGATTGAGCTCTTTTGATAAAATATTTATAATCGTTATCTTTTTTAAGAGCTTTTGCCATAACAGCTATACACCAATCATCATAAGCATATTCCAAAGTTTTGGATACTGATTCCGATTCTTTATCAGCAGGGATATATCCGTATTTTTTGTATGCTTTCAATCCGAGATGGTCTTGCATAGCAGAATGTTTCATTGCCTGATAAGCTTCTTCCACATCAAAATTTCTTATACCTTTAACATAAGCATCACAGATAACAGGTATTGAATGATAGCCAATCATGCAGCCGGTATAATTTCCTGCCAATTCCCAAACAGGTAACTGACCTCCATTTTCGTACTGATGAATAAAAGTCTTTATAAAATCTCCTGTTCTTTTTTGTTCTATGATTGTAAACAAAGGATGAGTAGCTCTGTAAGTATCCCACAAAGAAAAAACCGTGTAATTTGTAAAGTCCTCAGCTTTATGGATTTTCAGGTCAGTGCCTCTGTATTGTCTGTCAATATCCATAAAAGTATTAGGTGCGAGCAAAGAATGGTATAATGCAGTATAAAAAATTGTTTTTTCTTTTTCTGTCCCCTGAACAGAAATTTTCTTGAGCTCATCGGTCCATAATTTTTCAGATGAAGATTTTATTGTATCAAAATTCCAACCTGGGATTTCTGCATCCAGATTTTTTCTTGCACCTTCAATACTCACTGCAGATATACCTACTTTTACCAGTAAAGGTTTATTTTTTTTAATATCAAAATTCAGAACTGCTTTAATATTCTTTCCTGAAGTCTCGGTAATATCATTTAGAATTGTGTCATTTTTATCAATAATTATTTTAGTGAAAGGCTGTGAAAATCTGGCAACAAAATAAATAAACTGATTGTTAGCCCAGGCATGCGAAATTCTTTTACCGCATATCTCTGTACCTGAAACTTTTTTTAATGATGAACTGATAACCTCATCTCTGTGTTTAAGGTCAATAATAATATGGGCATTTTCAGGGTCATTAAAAGTATATTTATGAAATCCTGCACGGTTTGAGGCAGTTAGCTCCACTTTAATATTATAGTCATCAAGTAATGTGGAATAATAACCTGGAGAAGCTTTTTCGTTTTTTTTCTTAAACCGCGAAGCATAGCCATTGTCAACGCCATTTTTATATCCATTATCAAAAACAATTTTTCCTGTAAAAGGCATGAGCAGAATATCGCCATAGTCGCTACAACCTGTGCCGCTAAGATGAGTATGCGAAAATCCGTAAACAATATTGTCGGAATAGTGATAAGCAGAGCATCCGTCCCAGCCTTCAAGTCTTGTATCAGGGCTTAGTTGTACCATACCAAAAGGTACACTTGCTCCCGGAAAAGTATGACCATGACCGCCTGTGCCTATAAAAGGATCTACATAATCAATTTGTTCTTTTTTTATATTTGAACAACTGATTAAAAATAATGCTAAAATTATAAATATTGGTTTTTGTATTCTCATAAAATTTTATCAAATAATTAATTAATAATCCGCTAAAAAAAAAAACTAATTTAATAAAAATATATTATTCTTTTAAGAGTGTGATTATATTTCTAATAATCTTATTATCAGTCTGTTTAATTCCATATTCGTTTTCTGCGCTATTATCCGCCATGCAAAGGTTATGATTAAAAAATTCCATTTCAGAATTAATAAATTTTTGTGCAGACAAGTGGAATTCATTAGCTAAAGTAAAATTTTTAATTTTCAGGATATTATTTTCGTTAATCAACATAAATATCTGCCAGGGAATAAATTTTAATTTTATTCTTAATATTTTTATCAGTAAAAATTTTTATTTTTTTATGATTTCCCGGTAATAAATCGAAATAATTATCCGATAAATCAACATCATAATCAGCAATAATAATATTTATATTTTTTAACAGATAATCAGAATATAAATCTAATTCATACCCAAATTCTGTTTTATTAATTTTTAAATCAGGTTTAATCTTTTTAAGGATTAAATTTTTTGGTTTATTAAAATACAAAATATTATCTGCTAAAATATTGTTTTGATTATCAATAAGTTTTAAATAAACTAAGGTCTTATTTTTATTTTTAACAAATCCTGAAATATCGTAATTAAAATTTTTAACGGAATTGGCATCAATTTTCACTTTCAATGATTTGGATAATAAATTTTTGCTATTAAAATTTAAAACTTCAATAATCAGATTTGCAGAACAGGAATTCAGATTATCGTTAATTACAGCAATATTTAATTTATTATTTTTAATAATTGGAGATATCAATAAATTTTTAAAAGCTTTTTTAGCAAAAAAATGCAAGGCTTTATGTCTGTAAAAATAATCAACAGACGACCATGAGCTAACAGGCCAGCAATCGTTAAACTGCCAGTACAACGAACCCATGCAATAAGGTTTTGCTCTGCGATGCGCTTCTATTCCCATTTTAATACCTTCTGCCTGCAACAGCTGGGTAAGATAAACCTGATGCTCGAATTTCTGTGGCCAATTGTAATATTTCAATAAATATTCTTTAATAAGTTTGTTACCGATTCTATGTTTTTGATGCGAAAGCATAACTTTAGAATCGAAATATTTATCCTCAGGATTAGTAAAATAATTAATGGTTTTAATATCAGGTAAGGCTTGAAAACCAAACTCACTCATAAACCTGGGCGTGTTATTAAAAAAAGTATCAAAATCTTTTTTATCGTGCCAAACGCCCCAATAATGCGAATCTCCTTGATAAAGACTTCTTTTATCGCCTCTGCCAAAAGTAGGAGAAGAGCTCACATAAGCAATATTTTTATGATATTTTTTTAAGATGTCAGGTAAAATTTTATGGAATATATTTTTATAATTTTCCCAGAGTCTAATTGAATCGGCAGTAGAATAATTTCTATGCCAGCCCCAATTATGCCAGGCTTCATCAATTTCGTTATTGCCACACCAAAGAGCTATGCAAGGATGATTTCTTAACCGTATAATATTTTCCTTGGCTTCAGATTTTATATTTTCAATAAAATTATCAGTATCAGGGAAAAGAGTATTTGCAAACATAAAATCCTGCCAAATTAAAATTCCATATTTATCGCATAAATCATAAAAAATGTCATTTTCGTAAATACCACCACCCCACACTCTAAGCATATTTATATTTTCATCAACAGCAGTTTGAATTAATTTCTCATATTTTTCAGGCAAAACTCTGCTAAGGAAAACATCCTGAGGCACGTAATTTGCACCTTTCATAAATATTGGATTATCATTTAACTTAAAATAAAATGTTTCTCCATATTCATCTTTATCTCTTATAAGCTCTATTTTTCTGATGCCAATTTTATTAATTTTTTTTTCTAATAATTTTGATTTTTCTTTGACTATAGTTTCAAAAGAATATAAATATGGCTCACCAATATTATGCACTTGCCATAATTTTGGATTATTAATTTGAAATTTTACAGAGAAATTATTTTCGCCTTTTTGTAAAATTATTTCTTTATTAAAAACAATAGTATTGTTATTGATATTTTTTATACTTAATTCAATTTTAGTTTTTTCATCCGACGAAATATTATATTCAGCATTAATTACAGCTGTATTTTTATTTTTTATTTCGGACGAGAAAAACACATTATTAATTTTTGTTTTGTTCCATGCAATAATTTCAACAGGTTTCCAGATGCCACAACCCAAAATTTCGGGAGCCCAATCCCAGCCATAATGATATGCAGCTTTTCGCGTAAAGCTTCTTTGACCACATGGAAATTTTATTTCTGATTTTAATTGAAACTCTTTTTCTTTTTCTGATACAGATGAAAATATAATTTTAAGATTATTTTTTCCTTTTTTAAGATATTGCTTAGCATTAATATTCCATTGCCTAAACATATTATCAGCATTAAGAATAATGTTATTGTTTAAATAAACCTGAGCATAAGTATCCAGACCATGAAAAATAATATTAATATTTTTTTTATTAAAAATTTCATCAGGCAAAATAAAGTCGCAGGAATATTCCCAATCTTTTTCAGATATCCATTTAAGTTTATTTTCATTATCTCTAAAAAATGGATTTTCAATAATACTATTTCTTAATAAATCGGTATGAATACAACCTGGCACTTTTGCTGCCAGCCAATTATTTTTATTTTTTTCAGAAAATTTCCAATTTTTATTAATCTTAATCGATTCTACATCTAGCATGTTTTTTTTATTAGAATTGTTATTACATACAATTAAAAACAGAAAAAAAATAAGTAAAGTTTTATTAAAAATATTCATTTGTTTTTTTTACAATTTTAAGAAAAAAATTGAATATTTCTAATATTAAATTTAAGTATAAAAACAACAACACCCGCAAGCTATAAAACCTGCGGGTGTTAAATTATTTTTTTTAATATATTACTTATTCAAACTGCCATTCGGCACCGTCTTTAGTGTCTTTAACTTTAATATTTAATTTTAAAAGTTCATCTCTGATTTTATCGGAAGTAGCATAATCTTTATTATTCTTTGCATTCTGTCGTACTGATAAAATCATCTGCATTAATCCGTCAATAAGCTCTGTTTGGTCATTATCTTTTTCAGATTTTAAACCAAGAATCTCAAAGACAAAAACATTAAATATTTTTTTCAATAATTCCAGGTCAGGAGCAGAGATAGTTTCTTTATTATCCTTAACAGAATTTATCATTCTAACAGCATCAAAAAGATGTGCAATAACTATTGGGCTGTTAAAATCATCGTTCATAGCCTGATAACATTTATCCTGAATTTCTTTAACATCAAAAGAAGATTTTCCGGAAGTTTTCAGTTTATCAAAAACATTAAAAACATTTAAGAGTTTTTTCAAGCCTTTTTCAGCAGCAATTAAAGCCTCGTTGGAAAAATCGAGAGTGCTGCGATAATGAGCCTGTAGAATGAAAAAACGTATTGTCATTGGGCTGAAAGCCTGGCTAAGCACTTTGTTATTACCTGAGAAAAGGTCGTTAAGAGTGATAAAATTATTTAGCGACTTACCCATTTTCTGTCCTTTGATAGTTATCATATTGTTGTGGATCCAATATTTAACAGGTTCGGTTTTGTTAGCGGCAACAGACTGAGCTATTTCCGATTCGTGATGAGGGAATACAAGATCCATACCTCCGCCGTGAATGTCAAATCTTTCGCCTAAATATTTAGTGCTCATAGTAGAGCATTCGATATGCCAACCCGGGAAACCTTCGCTCCAGGGTGAAGGCCAGCGCATAATATGTTCGGGTAGTGCTTTTTTCCATAATGCAAAATCAAAATTATTTTTTTTCTCATCTTGCATTTGAAGGGTACGGGTGTTTGTTCTTAAGGATTCAAGGTTTCTCCCTGATAATTTACCGTAATTATATTTTTTATTATATTTTTCAACATCAAAATATACCGAACCATTGACAACATAAGCAAAGCCATTATCAATAATTTTTTTTACCATTTCAATCTGGTCGATGATATGACCTGTAGCACGGGGCTCAATATTAGGGCTCAAAGTATTAAGTTGCTCCATGTTTTTATGATAACTTTGAGTATAATATTGAACTATCTCCATAGGCTCTAATTTTTCAAGACGCGCCTTCTTAGCAATTTTATCTTCTCCCTGGTCTGCATCATTAACGAGATGTCCTACATCTGTGATATTTCTCACGTAACGAACATTATACCCGAGATGTTTTAAATATCTGTATATCAAATCAAAACTAACAGCAGGACGGGCATGTCCCAAATGAGCATCGCCATAAACAGTAGGTCCGCAAACATACATACCTACAAAGGGCGGATTTATTGGCTCAAAAACTTCTTTCTTCCTGCTCAGGGTATTATAAACAAACAACTTATCACTCATATCTCTAATACTATTATTGTTTTGACAAATGTAAATAATAATTTTTTTATATACTTTTTTAATTATTTAAGAATTTATTCAAGCCAGGGATCTTTATAAAGATTTGTGTTTGCATAAATATCTTCATTACGATGTTTAAAATTTAATTGAATATAATCAAGCTTTGTTTTGGCTGAAATATTTTCAGGATTTATCTTAAGAACTTCTGTAAAATCATTGAAAGCGCCAGCGCAATCTTGTATCTTAAACTTTAGGTTTCCTCTTTTTAAATAAAGATCTTCATTATCAGGGTCTTTCTCAATTAAAAGATCTAATTTTTTAATTTCATCTTTAATACTCTTCAAGCTCATAAATATTTTTTTTGCAAAGATAAATATAAAAACTTCAGTTACATTATAAATAAGTCTGAAAATTAATGTAAAAAAAGGCTGTCATTAAAATAAACAACAGCCTTTTCAATAAAAATAATTATAAAATTATTTAATAATTTCGAGTTCTTTACCAATTTTAATGAAAGCATTAATAGCTTTATCAAGATGTTGTTTATTATGTGCAGCAGACAGTTGAACACGGATTCTGGCTTTACCTTTAGGAACAACAGGATAAACAAAACCAATAACATAAATACCTTCTTTTAATAATCTGTTAGAAAATTCAACAGCAAGAGGAGCATCATAAATCATAACCGGAACAATAGCTGTATCGCCTTTAACGATATCAAAACCTGCAGCAGTCATTTTTTCTTTAAAATAGTTTGCGTTCTCCATTGTTTTATTGCGTAACTCAGAAGAAGCCTGAAGCATATCAATTACTTTAATAGTTGCACCAACAACAGCAGGGCAAAGAGTATTAGAGAATAAATACGGACGTGAACGTTGACGTAATAATTCAATAATTTCTTTTCTACCTGAAGTACAACCACCATTAGCACCGCCAAGGGCTTTACCAAAAGTAGTAGTAATAATATCAACACGACCTAAAACTCCGCAATGTTCAGCAGTACCACGACCTGTAGCGCCAATATAACCTGTTGCGTGTGAGTCGTCAACTAAAACTAATGCATCATATTTATCAGCCAAATCACAAATTCCTTTTAAATTAGCGATATCACCGTCCATTGAAAAAACTCCGTCAGTAGCAATTAATCTGTATTTAGCATCTTTTGCTTCAATTAAACATTTTTCTAATTCTTCCATATTAGAATGTTTATAGCGATATCGTTGTGCTTTACATAATCTAACGCCATCAATAATAGAAGCATGGTTTAATTCGTCAGAGATAAGAGCACAATCTTTATCTAATAAAGGTTCAAAAACACCACCGTTAGCATCAAAACAAGCAGCATAAAGAATAGTATCTTCAGTGCCTAAAAACTCAGATACTTTTCGTTCTAAGTCTTTGTGAATTTGCTGTGTTCCACAAATAAAACGTACTGAAGAGAGTCCGTAGCCCCATTTCTCCATAGTGTCAGAAGCTGCTTTTGCTACTTCTTCATTATTTGCTAATCCAAGATAATTGTTTGCACAAAAGTTTAAAACTTCATCTCCTGTTGAAACCTTAATTTCTGCACTTTGTTTAGAAGTAATTATCCTTTCTTCTTTAAAAAGACCTTGTTCTTTTAAATCCTTAAAAGTATTTTGTAAATCTTCTTTTATTTTTCCATACATATTTTTATTTATTTTTAAGATTAATAATATTTTTTTTAAGCAACAAATATACAATGATTGTAAAATAATTAGCAATTTTTTATAAAAAAAATAAAATTGAAAAAGTTGAGGTTGAGAAATTCTAAACTTCTATTCTTAAATCTAATCCTGAAGAAACAACCTCGAAAACCCTGCATTTCATCCTATTAGAATATAGATTAATTTTATGATGTAAGCAAAAGAAATATTTTAATAATTTATATCATACTATTTAAAAAATATTATTTTTGTCTGTAAAATAATTAATTGATTAATAAAACAAATTTTTAAAAGAAATGAAAAAAATATTAGTAATAGGATCAGTAGGACAAATAGGTTCAGAATTGACAATGAAATTGCGTGATATTTATGGCAATGATAATGTAGTTGCAGGGATAAGAAAAACTATGCCAAGTGAAGAATTAGCAAATTCAGGGCCATTGGAAACTGTTGATGCAACAAATATTGAACAATTAGCACAAGTAGTAAAAAAATATAATATTGACACCATATACAATCTGGCAGCATTACTTTCAGCTGTTGCTGAAGCAAGACCACAAGCAGCATGGAATGTTGGTGTTAACGGTTTATATAATGTTCTTGAAGTAGCACGTGAAAATAAATGCAGTGTGTTTTTCCCAAGTTCTATAGGCGCTTTTGGCTCTTCAACACCATTAGACAACACACCACAGGATACTATTCAACGTCCGGGAACAATGTATGGTGTTACTAAAGTTACAGGCGAATTATTAAGCGATTATTATTATAAACGTTTTGGTGTTGACACAAGAGGTGTTCGTTTTCCGGGAATTATTTCAAATCTGACATTACCCGGTGGTGGTACTACAGATTATGCTGTTGAAATATACTATGAAGCTGTTAAAAACAAAAAATTCACTTGCCCTCTCGCTAAAGGTACTTTTCTTGACATGATGTATATGCCGGATGCTCTTAAAGCTGCTATTGACATCATGGAAGCTGACCCGTCAAAATTAAAACACAGAAATTGTTTTAATGTTACTGCTATGAGTTTCGACCCTGAAATTATTTATAAAGAAATTAAAAAACATATTCCTGATTTTGTTATGGAATATAATGTTGATCCTGTAAAACAAAGTATTGCCGATTCTTGGCCTAATAAAATGGACGATACTGCTGCAAGAGAAGAATGGGGATGGAATCCTAAATTTAACCTCGAAGAAATGACTATCGATATGCTTAATGTTATAGGTGAAAAATTTAAAAAAGGATTATTATAGAAAAATAACACATTATATTGTCCATAATCGGTTAATTATTATATGTTTCTAAATATATTTTTATAATCTTTGTAAATTAAACCATATTAAAAAATTATATTTTTTTGAGTAAAAAAGTTAATTAATAAATATTTAAAAAATAAAAAATTATGAAAAAATTCTGGTTATCAATTTTCATGTTGTTTGCCTTTGTAATAAGTACATTTGCAACAGCTTTACCTGATGAGGGAATGTGGTTACCCATGTTTGTAAAAAGGCTTAATTATGTTGACATGCAAAAAATGGGGCTTCATCTCACAGCAGAAGAGATATACAGCGTCAACCATTCAAGCTTAAAAGATGCTATTGTAGGTCTGGCAAGTGGTTCAGCTCCTGATGGATATTTCTGTACTGCAGAAGTAGTTTCAGATCAGGGATTATTATTTACAAATCACCACTGCGGATTTTCTTCAGTTCAAAAACACAGCTCTGTAGAACACGATTATATTACTGATGGTTTCTGGGCAATGTCAAAAAAAGAAGAACTTAAAAATCCCGGTTTAACAGCATCATTCCTTGTTAGAATGGAAGATGTTACTTCAAAAATTATTCCTGAATTATCAGACACATTATCAGAAGCTGACAGGTCTGCTAAAATCAAAAAACTTTCAAAAAAATTAATAAAAGAAGCAGAAGAAGATGGTAAATATCTTGTAACTGTAAAAAGTTTCTTTGGAGGTAATGAATTTTACATGTTTGTTTATCAGACATATAAAGACGTACGTTTAGTTGGAGCGCCCCCTTCAGCAATAGGAAAATTTGGTGGAGACACAGACAACTGGATGTGGCCACGCCACACAGGCGACTTTACTGTTTTTAGAATATATTCTGCTCCTGACGGATCTCCTGCTGAAATTTCCGACAAAAATATCCCTTTAAAACCAAAACATCATTTACCTATTTCTAATAAAAGCATCAAAAAAAATGATTTTGCTATGATTTGGGGATATCCGGGTGGAACACAACGTTTTCTTACTTCTTACGGTGTTAATTATAATATTAATGATTTTGCTCCTATTATTATTGAAGTTTTCGGAAAAAAACTCGAAGTTTGGAAAAAATTTATGGATGCTGATCATAATGTAAAAATTAAATATGCTTCTAAATATGCCGGTGCAGCTAATGCATGGAAATTATTTATCGGTCAAAAAAGAGGTCTTAAAAAATTAAAAGTTTATGATAAAAAACTTAAAATTGAAAACGACTTCACAAAATGGGTTAATGCTGACGAGGCACGTAAAGCTAAATATGGAGAGGCATTAAACTATATTAAAAAAGGATACGAGGAAGTAGATAAAGTTATTAATCCATTATTTTTTGCTTCTTTATGTGGTTTGCGTGGCGCAGAAATCACTCAATATGCTCAAAATTTTAATCAACTTCACAGTCTTTTAAAACCTAAACCTAAAAAAAGAAATAAAGAAGCTATTAAAAGCACAATTGAGCAATTGAAATCTTCAATAGATAAACATTTTAAAGATTATTATCTGCCTGCTGACAGAGCTACTCTTGCTGCTCTTCTTCAATTGTATTATAACAATATTCCTAAAAATGATCTTCCTTCTGTATTCAATATCATAGAAAAAGATTTTAATAACGATTTTAATGCTTATGCAAATTTTGTTTATGAAAATTCAATTTTTGCTACTAAAGATAAAATAACAGATTTTCTAACTAAGCCTAAATATAAGGTTTTAGATAAAGACCCTGCTTATAAAATTGTTCAGTCAACATTTAAATCTTTAATGAAATATAGCAAAACTTATAATTTGAGCATGAGAACCATAAATAAAGGAAACCGATTATTTATAGCAGGTTTACGCGAAATGAATCCTGATAAAGTATATTGTCCTGATGCAAATTCAACTATGAGACTTACTTATGGTAAAGTATTAGATTATTATCCTGCTGATGCTATTCATTATAATTATTTTACCACTTTAAAAGGTGTTATGGAGAAAGAGGATCCTAAAAATGATGAGTTTATTGTACCTGCGAAATTAAAAGAGCTTTACAATAAAAAAGATTATGGTCCTTATGCAGAAAACGGTGTAATGCATGTTTGTTTCCTTACTAACAACGACATAACAGGCGGTAACTCAGGCAGCCCTGTAATTAATGCTGACGGTGAACTTATGGGATTAGCTTTTGATGGTAACTGGGAAGCTATGAGCGGAGACATTGCTTTTGAACCCGAATTGCAACGTACTATCTGTGTTGATGCAAGATATGTTTTATTTATTATTGATAAATATGCCGGGGCTAAAAATCTTATTGACGAATTAGATATTGTTAATGAAACTACTAGTCCTGCGAAAGCAAATGTTGAATTGCACCCTGCAAATGTTGAATAATCAATATTTGTGTAAACAACAAAAAAAGGTGTTAGAAAAGTCTAACACCTTTTTTTTATGTCTCCCCGTAGGGATTCGAACCCTAGGCCCGCTGATTAAGAGTCAGCTGCTCTACCACCTGAGCTACGGAGAGATTTTTATTGACCGCAAAATTATAAAATTATAGTATAATACCAATCAAATTTTACAAATTGCCGATAAATAAATTAAATTATTTTTCGTTTAGTTAAGTCAAAAAAAACTATAGTTTATCTTCGTTCACAAGAACTTTCATAAAATTATACAATGGCTTACACTTAGGATTAGATTTTGATTTATACTCTATTGCCTGATACATAAGGGGTAATTCATCATGAAGATAATTTATCTCTTTTAATATTTGCTCAACAGTTGGATTATAAGTAATTCTAAGTCCGGGTTGTACAATTTTTGCAAAATCATAAAGCATAAAACTTTTAGATTGGTCAGGCGGAGTTAAATCATGAGAAATACCTATATCTTGAAAATATTTGCGCCTAACAAACATCAGCCTGCTAAACATCCCCTTTTTACCTGATAATAAATGAATGTCATTATCAGAAAAAATAATTTCAAAAGTTAATTTCTTTTTTGTATCCAATATGCCTGTTTTTACTGATGTTGTCAAAGTATTTCCATCATAGGTCCAACTATTTTCTTTTAACAGTTCATTATAATTGACTTTTTGTCCGTTTATTTTAACAGATTGTGGTGGATAAGATATTGGCAGATTAATTATATAAGCTCTTTTTAATAACATCTCAGGAAACTGACCTTCCACAGGATCAATTGATATGGTCATTTTATTTTCTTTTTTTGAGAAACTTACATTAGTAAAAGAATATTGTCCATTCAAATAGCCCCGGTTATTTCCTTCATCTTCATAAATTCTTGTATTACCGGAATTTCCGGGAAAAACATTTAAAATAAGAGGGTTCAGCGGTTTTGCATCAATTTTTTTCATATGAGGTTGCATAGGAATGATAGCGCCTGCTTTAACAAAAATAGGGATTTCAGAAAGTAAATAAGGTAATCTAACTATTTTGTCTCCATTAAGAATTGTACCGGTTTGCCATTCAATCCATTCTCCTTTAGGTAACCAAACTAACTGATTTGTATATATACTGTCTTTTCCTATTTTATGTGTTACCGGAGAGATAATCATATCATCGCCAAAATAATATTGACCTTTAAATTTGTATGCATTATCCTCTTTGGGGTATTCGTAATACATAGGACGCAAAATCGAGATGCCTTTATCGTATGCTTCTCTTGCAGCAGTATAAATATAAGGTATCAGCGAATATCTCAGTTTAAGCGACTGACGCATAGCCAAAAAGTTTTCAAGCGGATAAGCCCAAATTCTTCTTTCTATTAATGGATTCTGTGTACAATGAGTTTTGAAAATAGGACTAAAAGCGCCCCATTCGACCCATCGTGTGAATAGTTCATTGTCTTTTATATTTTCAGTATTGTAAGCCATATGTCCGCCAATATCATGACTCCAATATCCAAAACAAACGTTAGATGCGGTAAAAGTAAAATAAGGTTGATAAGCCAAAGATTTCCAATTTATAAAAGTATCGCCTGAAAAGCCTATTTGATAACGATGATTACCCAAGCCACCCCAACGATGATAAATAAGAGGTCGTTTGTTTTCACGTTGCATATCACTAAAATGTACATAATTAAGATAGAAAATAGGATTTACACCGGGAATCTTTGTTGTACTCCATTGTTGCCAATCCAGCCACCAAAAATCAATACCTTTTTTTTCAAATGGATGTAATATTAAATCAAAATATGTTTTAGTATATTTTTTATTTGTAATATCAAAAGGGATGTATTTATGTCCCGTAGTGTCAAAATTCATTGCTTTGGCAAATGCAGGATATATTTTCTCATGGGGTTGAATACCGGAAGCAGGATGAATATTTAAGCATGTTTTCAGGTGTTCTCTGTTTGTCCATTCTAAAAATTTAGCAGGATTGGGAAAATAATCTTTTTCCCAGGTAAAACCGGTCCAGCCTGAACTTTGCCCTGCCTGATCCTTTATCCTTTTACCATTTTTAAACCACCCTGGTCTGTCAACAATATGCCAATCCATATCAATAACCATCACATCAAGAGGTACATCATGTATCTTAAATTCATTTGCCAGGTCTTTGAATTCAAGGTCTGTATATGGCCAATATCTTGACCACCAAACTCCAAAAACATATTTAGGAGGGATAGGTATTTTCCCTGCAATTTGAGTAAAATCGTACAAGGCGTCTTTATAATGTGTTCCATATCCAAAAAAATACCAGTCCTGATAATTTCCGTCCGGGCGGGGTTCAACCCATTGCCAGTCGGAATTATCAAAAAGAGGCGTTTTGCTATCGTCAATAAGTACCCATCCATCTTTTGAGAGAATACCATTCTCTAAAGGAATTTTTTTATTTGACCCATAATGAGTATCACCGTTATACCCATCAAGAGTACGGTATGTTCCCAATAGATTTCCATTATTTTTTGTGCCCGGGAACCATATAAAATTCCGGGATTTATCATTGTCATTATAAGAAATACTTAAATTATCTTTTGCAAACTTTCCACTTCCCTTTAAATATTTGAGTGTAAGCAAAGAAGTTTTAATAATAAGATACTTCCCTTTATTGTAAGTTTTGAATTTGGGAACAGGCAGGTTTCTATTCACAAAAACCATAGATTTTTGATCCGTAAATTTGCTGTTTTCACTCCACTCCATGCGGATTACCCCTGGTGTTAAAACAGTAAATCTTACCTGACTATCTGTAATAACAGCTTCCGGATTAGCAACTGCATTGTATGTTTGAGCCTCTATTCTCAAAGCAAAAAAACAAAATATTGCAACGATAAATAAAAATACTTTTTTCATCTGTTTATATAATAATCTATAAAATACCAGTGGATATTAATCGAAAAGTATCCACGTTATATTACAAAAATACAATTATTTTTTAATAAACAATTGTTAATTTTTTGCTCAAGTTTTTTTAATTTTTACTTTGAATTTTAGAATTTTGATTTGTATTTCTGACTTTTTCGTTATTTTGTACCTGACTTGTGTAATGAGAAACATATTTTACTGTGGTCAATACAAAAAACAAAAAAAAATTGTGATTGGATTTATAATTATTAGTTTTAAAAAATCCTATTTTCAATTTTTAAAATAAAACACGAATGAATAATTTTGACATTATAATAATAGGTGGAGGCGCTGCCGGTCTGATGGCAGGAGGACATGCTGCCAGTCTGGGAGCTAAGACATTAATTCTTGAAAAAATGCCTCGCACAGGCAGAAAACTTTATATCACGGGTAAAGGCAGATGTAATATTACAAATATTGATATTTTATCAGAATATAATAAACATATTGGCACAAAAGCCCGTTTTTTAAAACCTGCATTTCACAATTTTTTTAATTCTGACTTGATAGACTTTTTTAATAAAATTGGAGTGCCAACAATTATAGAACGTGGAGGCAGGGTATTTCCTGCAAGCCAAAAAGCTGTTGACGTAGTGGATGCTCTTGTGAAATGGTGCAAAAAAAATAAAACGGTAATTAAATCTAATACTCAGGTTAAGAAATTAATTTTTGAAAATTACAGAGTTACCGGAGTAGAAGATGCTGACGGCAATAAATATTTTTCAAAAGCAGTGATAATAGCTACAGGAGGAGCTTCATATCCGGCCACAGGTTCTACAGGCGATGGCTATGGTTTTGCTAAATCAGCAGGCCATAATATTATACCTGTAAAACCTGTTTTAGTTCCATTTGAAACATCAGGAAATATTGCAAAACAACTTCAGGGCTTAAGTTTGCGCAATGTTACTGCACAAATTTGGGTTGACAATAAAAAATATGATGAAGAATTTGGTGAGATGTTGTTTACACATTTTGGTGTTTCAGGACCAATAATTCTTTCATTAAGCAGAAGACTGAATTTTGATGAAAATAAAAAATATATTCTTTCAATTGACCTTAAACCTGCATTAGATGAAAAAAAATTGGATGCAAGATTAATACGCGATTTAAATAATTTTGGAAAAATGAAATTTTCGAATATCCTGAGAGAATGGCTGCCTAAAAAAATGATACCTGTATTTTTGGATATATTAAAAATTTCATCTGATAAATTATGTAACCAGATAAATTCAAAAGAAAGGAAAAGCATACGCATTCTATTAAAAAATTTTAAATTGGAAATAACAGGAGTGAGATCTTTTAAAGAGGCAATAATAACAAACGGAGGTGTTGACACAATAGAAGTGGACAAAAAAACAATGTCATCGAAAATATGCAAATCCTTATATTTTGCCGGAGAGGTCTTAGACGTGGATGCTGACACAGGTGGTTATAATTTACAGATAGCTTTTTCAACAGCGAGACTTGCTGCTGAAAATGCAGTAAAAAATATTTGATTTTTATTATATCGCGAATCTGTATTCTCTGTTATTAACCTAAGTTAGATATAAACAATTAAATAGAACAAGTTGCCCATAGTTTATTTCCATAATTCGGGTTAAGCTAAAGCTAATATTTTATACAAGATTTTTATTTTTTTTAAAAAAATAATTTTTTTTTTAAAATTAGTTGCATATGTCAATTAATTTATTTTATCTTTGCCGCCAAAATAATTTTAAAAACATGGAACAAGATAATTTACCTCTCGGAATGGTCGTTGGGCAAATGATGAAAGAGATGATCAATGTGCTGAAAAAACGTGATGCTGAGCAGGCAGAGGTGCCACTCACAATTGAACAACACGCTGTTTTACATATATTAAATGAGAGAAAATCAGATGTTATTCTGAAAGAAATGTCATGTGTAATGGGTAAAAACAAATCGTCTATACTGCGAATAATTGATGTGCTTGAAGTAAAAGAATTAGTAAGAAGAGCTGTTGACACAAAAGACCGTAGAAAAAAATATTTAATGGTTACCAAAAAAGGTAAACAGGTTATCGAGAAGTTTTTAAAAATTGAGGCAGAATTAAGAACAGAACTTAAAAAAGGTCTTACAAAAAAAGAAATAAAAATATTTTATAAGGTTGTTAATCATATAAAAATGAAAGCAGAACAATTATAGTTTTTTATATATATAGTTGATATATACAACTATTGATAATTGCAAGTATAACAAATTAAAAAAGTAATATAAAAATGAGAAAATTAATTTTAAGTGTATTTATGTTAAGTTGTTTTTCACTTCATGCACAAAATATTGTGGAACTATCTTTAGATAGTGCAGTAAACTATGCTGTTGAGCATAATAAAACCTTGAATAATTCAAGGTATGCCATTGACAAGTCAAGCCAGAAAATAAAGGAGACAATTTCGCAAGGATTGCCTCAAATTAGTGCTTCTGTAGATTATACTAATTTTCTTGGAGCAGAAGCATCTTTGCAAATGGGTCCTTCTTCAGCACCGCCGATTTCTATTGAATTTAATCCTACAAGCAACTTTAAAGCAAGTGCTAGTCAGTTAATTTTTAACGGAAACTATATTGTAGGTATTCAACTCTCTAAACTTGCAAAAAAAATCACTGAACAAAGCTATCAAAAAGATGAGTTGAATGTAAAAGAGCAAACTATACAGGCTTATTATATGGTATTAGCAACAGAGCAAATATTAAACAAGCTAAAAGAAAATTTTAAAAATGCTCAATCAATTTATGAGAATACAAACAACTTAGCTAAAGTAGGAATGATAGAGGAAACCGATGCTAAAAAACTTTCTGTTATGGTATCGTCTGTTAGTAATGCGGTGAAATCAACAGAAAGGCAGGTTGAATTAGGATATAATTTGTTGCGGTTTCAATTAGGACTGGAAAGCAACCGGCAAATTAAATTAACAACAACATTAGATGATATTGTAAAAAAAGTTCAAATAAATAATATTATTGTTGACACTTTCAATATTGAAAACAATATTGATTACAAATTGGTATCCATGCAAGGTGATATTGCAAAAAAATCAATTGATATGGCAAAAGCAAACTATTTACCATCATTAGTGGCCATTTATTCATATACTAAAAAAATTAAAAAACCACATTTTGACATGTCGCCTAAACATGTGCTGGGTGTTACATTAAATATTCCGATATTTGCCGGAGGATTAAGAAAATCTCAATTAAGTCAGGCAAAAATTGATTTTGATATTAGCAAAAACACAAAAGATTTATTAACAGATCAGTTGACAATACAAGAAAAACAATTAAGATATAATTATAAAAATCTTCTTGAGCAATATTTTTCACAAAAAGACAATGTTGATATATCAAAAGAAGTGCTTGACCAGATGAAATTAAAATTTAAACAAGGAATTGTTTCAAGCCTTGACCTTACCAGTGCAAACAACGATTACCTGACTGCCGAAACAGAATTAACGGGAACAATACTTAAACTATTGAATGCCGAATTAGCATTAAAAAAATTAAATAATAAACTTTAAAAAATCAGAATATAATGAAGACAATAAAATTAATTAATTTATTAGTTGCTGCAGGTTTGATAGCATTTGCAACATCCTGTAATTCAGGTAAAGAAAACGAGGCGCAAATAAAGGGAACAAAGCAAGCTGTACCGGTAAAAACAATGATTGCAAAAAACGAAACCATTACAAAAACCATTGACTACACTGCATCCTTAATTCCATTCAAAGAAATATATCTCGCACCGGCAGCACCCGGTAAAATTGAAAAAATTCATGTCGAAATAGGCGATCGTGTTTCTAAAGGGCAAGTTATCGCAACAATGGATCGTACAAATTTAGAATCAGCACGCCTTAATCTTGCAAACTTGGAAACTAATTTTAAACGATTAGAAATACTTAAAAAGACTAATACTATTAGCCAACAGAAATATGATGAGGTAAAAACCGCTTATGATGCAGCAAAAGTAAGTTATCAGTTTCTTTTGGATAATACAAAGTTAAAAGCACCTTTTAACGGAGTTATATCCGGTAAATACTTTGAAGATGGAGAAAATTTTTCCGGAGCACCTAATACACGTGCAGGTAAATCTGCTCTTGTTACCATCGTGCAAATCAACAAACTTAAAGCCTTAATCGGAATTTCAGCATCATATTTTCCTCAGATAAAAAAAGGAATGAAGGCAAATATTAGCTGTGATATCTATCCTGATAAAGCTTTTGAAGGTGAAATATATAATATATATCCTACTATTGATGATGCAACTAAAACCTTTACTGTTGAAGTGAAAATTAATAATCCTGATTTAAAGTTGCGCCCGGGAATGTTTACAAAAATTCAACTTAACCTCGGTGAGGGGAAAGCTATTCTTGTACCAACCATTGCATTGATAAAACAAACAGGAACTAATAATATGTATCTGTTTGTAAATAAAAATAATATAGCTGTAAAACAACCTGTAGTAACAGGTCGTCTTTTCGATGATAAAACCGAAATTTTGAAAGGAATTAACAAAGGTAACGAAATAATTATTACCGGACAAAATAAACTTAAAAACAATGCAGCTATTGTAGTTGAAAAATAAGCTGTTTAATAATAATATTAAAAATACATAATTATGAGTATATATAGCACATCAGTAAAAAAACCAATAACTACCATTATGATATTTATCGGTGTGGTAATTTTAGGAATCTACTCCTATATTCAATTACCTGTAGATTTTCTTCCGAAAATGGATCCGCCGTTGATTTCAGTTTTCACATTCTATCCCGGAGCAAATGCCGAGGATGTGGAACAAAATATTACAAAAAAACTTGAAGACCATCTTGGTTCTATAAGTAATCTGAAAAAAATCACATCTTCTTCAAAAGATAATATATCGGTAATAACATTAGAATTTGAATGGGGATCAAATTTAGACGAAGCTGTAAACGAAATACGTGATGCCGTTGGTCTTGCTGAAAAAAGCCTGCCTGATGATGTGGAAAAGCCCACCATATTTAAAATGAGTACAAGTATGATTCCGGTGATTATGTTTTCGGTAACATCAGACGAAAGTTATGAGGGCATTAAAGATATTATTGATGATAAAATAATACAACCGCTTAATCGAATTGACGGGGTTGGGAACATTATGCAAATTGGTGCACCGGTGAGGGCGATAACGGTAAATATAGATCCCCGGAAATTAGAGGCTTATCATTTATCGGTCGAACAAATCGGTGGTGTACTCGCTGCCAATAATTTAAACCTGCCGTCAGGAAGCCTTGAAATGGGAAAATCGGATTTACAACTTCGTGTACAAGGGGAATTTAAAAATAGCGATATTATTAAAAATATTATTATAAGCAATTTTAATAATCGACCTGTTTATTTAAAAGATGTTGCAACTATTAACGATGGTTTAAAAGATATAAAATCGTTC
>JAGGUV010000140.1 GCA_021158345.1 Bacteroidales bacterium | reverse complement strand
TCGATTACAAAGAAGACCCATCCCTTGGATGGCCACAAATAATTGAGGGCATTGGTTCTACGTCAGGTTTGTTAGGAAATATTGAACCCGATTTTGAAGGCTGGAATGAATTACTATGTTTTTCGATTGATAACGATGTAGTTTGGCGAAGTTGGAGAGATACTTGTTATGTTATTACTGATAGCTGTGCAAGTGTTGGGATTGATAAAGCCCTGCATCCAAAGGCTAAAGTTGTTTGTTATCCAAACCCCGTAAGCAGTTCAACAAGCGTTTATTTTGAAATTGATCAGTCAAATAACTTTAACAACTATTTAATGATCTTTGATTTATACGGTAAAGAAATTTCTTCACACGAATTTCACAAAAACTTTTTTACTATTAAAAGTCCTGAAAGTAATGGGGTTTACATAGTAAAAATATTTACAAAAAATAATTACTATACATGCAAATTAATTGTTACAAACTAAAAAATAACAAAAATGAAAATATTATTTTGAAATCACATTCAAACTATCAAATTCAGCTAAATATTTATTAACCACTGATAGATAATTTTTCAAATAAGCAGTGTCAACCGGCTTAGCCGAAGGAGAGTGCATTTTAAGCGGATTAATAGCATGACCGTTTTTAAATACTCTAAAGTCTAAATGTGGTCCGGTTGCCAAACCTGTTTTACCCACATAACCTATTGTTTGTCCTTGTTTTACTGCCACACCTTTTTTAATGCCTCTGGCAAAGCGTGATAAATGACCATATAAAGTAATATATACGCTATTATGTTTTATTTTAATATAATTTCCGGCACCTCTTTTTTGGTATCCTTTTTTTATAATTACGCCATCGCCGACAGAATGCACAGGAGTTCCGGTAGGTGCAGCATAATCTACTCCATGATGTGGTCTGCGGATTTTTAATATTGGATGATATCTGCTGTTAGAAAAACGTGAACTTATTCTTCTGTATCTTAAAGGAGCCTTTAAAAATGTACGTTGCAAACTATTTCCTTTTTCATCAAAATATTCTCCTTTATCTTTCTGAACAAAGTAAAAAGCGTAATAATCATCGTTTTTATGTGTGATACATGAAGCAAGGACTTTTCCCAATCCTATGTTTTTGTTGTCAACAAATAAATCTTCATAAATAATTTTAAATTTATCGCCTTTTTTAATTTCAAAAAAATCTATTGTCCAGGCATATATTTCTGATAAATCAACTGCCAAAACAGGATTAATATTTTTATCTTTAAGAGTATTCCACAACGAAGAATTTATTTCTCCTGAAACTGATTTTATTTGTTTTTTAACAAGCTTTTCCCCTTTATAAACTCTGATTGAATCATTTAATTCGTAAACAATATAACCTGTTTGTGAGTTCTCATAAACAAAATATAATACTTTTCGTATTGAGTCATTATTAAAAATAATAGTGTATTTATTTCCTCTTTTAATATTTCTAACGTTAAAAATATTTTTTGACTTTTTTACTAATTTATTTATGGTAGGATAATCAACATTATATTTTAAAAGTATTTCCGATAGATTTTCATTACGTTTAACAACATCTTTAATAATAAACAAAGAATCAATTTCAATATCATAGAGTTTTTTAGAAACATGATTGTTTTTTACTTCATTAAATATTTCAATGTCTTTTTTGTTTTTATCGAAAAATATCACAACATAAGCAAAAAGAATAATTGTAGATGATAGAAAAAATATGTTAATCAGTTGTTTATTATTTTTCATTTATAAAAAGGAATTTAAAAAATAAAGATAAAAAAAGTGTTCTAAAATTCTAAATTTATTTTAGAACACCCAAATTTATTAAAACTATAGATTCAAATAAAATAATTCTGATAGCTATCGAAAATAACTGTCTGACTTATTTGTTATCAACAAAATCTCTGCCTGCTTTTAAAGCTTTAAGGTTCATCTCAATAATTTTATCGCCTTTTTTAGCGAAAAAATCTTTAATAGTATTTTCTAAAATATTGTAATCAATATTTAAAAAAGGAGAAGCAGCTCCAAGCATAACAATATTCATAGTTCTGACAGAGCCTGCATCCTTAGCAATCTGGTCAGCATTGATTGCAACATTGTAAGGCAAAGATTTTATTTTGTTTAATAATTTATCCATATCAGGATAGTCAGGAATGTTGTTAAATGGATTAGTGTTAGTAATCAGCCAGCCGTCGGGAGCGAGCATAGGTAAATATCTTAAGGCTTCCATAGGCTCAACAGATAAAATAATATCAGCTTTTCCGAAAGGTATTAAATCAGAAGCAATTTCTTTATCCGATAAACGTAAATTTGATTGTACATCACCACCACGCTGGCTCATACCATGAACTTCTGCCTGTTTCAGATACAGATTAGAATTTACTGCTGCAATTCCAATAATAGCTGCTATTGATAATATTCCTTGTCCACCTACACCTGCTAAAACAATATCTTTTTTCATTTTTTATCTTAATTTTTTGTTAAAATTATTTTTTTTTTGCTTTCATTCTTTTTTTCAAAGTCTGAACACATTCTCTTCTTGGTATTATAACAGAAACACCTTTGTAATAAATTTCTTCTTTAATAACAGCGACATTTTTTTCATGTTGATTTTTTAAAGGAGTAATAACTCTGATGTGGTTTTTATCCACGCCAAGTCCTATACAAATTTGTTCTATTCTACCCAAGGCGGATGATTTTTGACCACCTGTCATAGCTGTTGTAGCATTATCAAGAATAAAAACAGTAATAGTAGAGTTTTCATTAACAGCATCTAACAAGCCTGTCATACCTGAATGAGTAAAAGTGGAATCACCGATAACAGCAATAGAAGGGAAGAGACCTGCATCAGCAGCGCCTTTTGCCATATTTATTGAAGCGCCCATATCAACACAAGAATTTATAGCTTCCAATGGTGGTAATGCACCAAGAGTGTAACAGCCGATATCAGAAAATACCCTGTCTCTTGATAATCCTTCGATAGCTTCATTAAGAGCCAAGTATGTGTCGGTATGAGGACATCCGTCACATAATTGAGGAGGTCTGCCTGCTATAATATCCGGCAAATCATATTTTATTTCATATTCACGATTTAAGGCTTTTGCTACAATATTAGGATTTAGCTCTCCATCTCTGGGGATTGTGCCATCTAATCTACCTCTAATATTTAAGCCTTTTGACAGAACGCCTTTAACCATTTCTTCTATTAATGGAGCTCCTTCTTCAAGGAATAATAATTCATCGCATTCTTCTTCAATTTTCTTGATCATATTAACAGGCAATGGATATTGACTGATTTTAAGTATTGGATAGGGGCAAGAGTTTTCAGGGAAGACTTCCATAAGATAATTGTATGCTATACCACTTGTGATAATGCCAAGTTTTTTGTTTTCTCCCTCGGAATACCAATTAAAAGGAGATGTTTCGGCTTCTTTTTCAAAATCAATTTGCTCTTTTAAAAGTACCTTATATCTTTTACGTGATAATGCCGGCAATAACACATACTGACGAGGGTTGTCAGCAATTTTATATGGGTTTTGTTTTCTTACAGGTTTTCTAACAACATTTGCTCTGGAGTGAGATAATCGAGTTGTTAATCTTATGAGTACAGGGATATGGAATTTTTCGGATAATTCAAAACCATAATGTCCCATATCATAAGCTTCCTGTTGATTAGAAGGTTCTAAAACAGGAATCATGGCAAATTTGCCAAAGAATCTGGAGTCCTGTTCATTTTGAGAAGAGTGCATAGACGGGTCATCGGCAGAAACTACAACTAATCCGCCGTTAGCGCCTGTAATAGCAGAATTCATAAAAGGGTCTGCAGCAACGTTTAATCCTACATGCTTCATACATACCATGGCTCTTTTTCCAGCATAAGACATGCCCAAACTGGCTTCCATGGCTGTCTTTTCATTGGCAGACCATTTGCTTCTTATGTTTAATTCTTTAGCTTGTTTTGAATTTTGTACGTATTCAGTTATCTCTGTAGAGGGTGTGCCAGGATATGCGTATATTCCTGACATACCTGCATCTATAGCTCCTTGGGCTAAAGCCTCATCCCCTAATAATATTAATTTTTGCATATTATTTATTTGATTATTGATTGTAAATTTATTTTTTGACAAATTTAATAAAATTTTAGTAGCTAATTAAAATTTATAATAAAAGGTAATCTTGCCTGAACACCTTTTAAGTTCATTAAATTTTCAAAATACATTAAGTATTTATAATTATCACCAAGTTTGGTCTTTAACATTGAGTTTTGACTGTTACCTGACATTTCTTCAAGTATTAAAGTAAGAGGGTCTTTTTGAACAGGTAAAGAAAGTAATCTGTAGTTTTTGATATTTGCCATTTCTGCTGCAATGTCAATAGCTTTATTTAATCCGCCAAAATCATCAATTAAACCTATTTTTTTAGCATCAGCGCCTGCCCAAACTCTGCCTTGCCCAATATTATCTACTTCTTTAAAGCTCATATTTCTACCTTCAGATACATGATTTACAAATGTTGAGTATGTGTTTTCAATATTTTTTTGGACAACACTTCTTTCATAAGCTGTCATTGGACGGTTAACAGAAATAAAACCTGAATTTTTGTTTGTTTTCACATTATCAAAAGTTACGCCTAATTTATTATTAAAAAAGTTTTTAAAATTAGGAATAATGCCAAACACACCAATAGAGCCTGTAATAGTGTTAGGACTGGCAATAATGGTATCAGTAACACAAGAGATATAATAACCACCTGAAGCAGCATAATCGCCAAAAGAAGCAACAAGAGGTTTAACTTTTCTGGCAAGTGATAATTCTCTCCAGATAATTTCAGAAGCGAGAGCGCTTCCTCCTGGAGAATTAACTCTAAGAACAATTGCTTTTACATTTTTATTTAATCTCGCTTTTCTGATTGCTTTAGAGATAGTTTCAGAACCTATAACCTGATCATTGCCTTTGCCGCTTTTAATATCTCCCAGTGCATAAATTACAGCTATTCTGTCTCTTGTGAATTCTTTTTTTATTGGATTAGGTGCTGAAGTATATTTCGCCAGAGAAATAAAATTAAGTTTTGCTTTATTTGATATTCCGATTTTTGTTCTTAATTCTGAAAATAATTCATCTTTATATAATTTATTATCAATGAATTTATATTTAATAGCATCATTAGCATTTTGTATTAAAAGATTATCTGCAATATTATTAAGTTCTTTAATACTGATATTTCTACTTTTTGAAATACCTTTAAGCATTTGATTCCATAAAGTACTAACAAATGTTATTGTTTGTTCTTTATTAGCTTTACTCATTTTATCAAGCATAAAAGGTTCAACAGCACTTTTATATTTGCCATGTCTTACAATTTGAACATCTACATCTATTTTGTTAAGCAAGCCTTTTAAGAATAATATCTCTGCATTCAATCCTTTAAAATCAATATTTCCTTCAGGATTCAAATATATTTTGTCTGCTACTGTTGCTAAATAATATGATTTTTGTGAATAATAGTCGCTGTAGCTGATAATGAATTTTCCTGATTTTTTAAAGTCAATAAGTTGATTACGGATTTCTTCTATAGTTGCAAAGCCGGTTGCAATATTGCTTAAATCCAAAAATATGCCTTTAATTTTATTGTCGTTTTTTGCCTTTTCAATATTATTCAGGATATCATTTAATCCCGGATTTTTATTTACATTCATTTTCATAATATCGAAGAGGTCAACAGGATTTTTCGAGGCCCTGTCATAGATTTTTTTATCCAATTTTATATGCAATATTGTATTCGGTTCAACTTTAACAACTTCTTTTTTTGAAAATGAAGATATTATTCCAATGAATATTAATAAAGAAATAATTATTGTCAGGAATATTCCTAACATTGAGGCAAACATGAATTTGAAAAATTGTTTCATAGCATTAGTTTTTTAATGATTATAAAAATTTTAACAAAAATAATAAATATTTGTCTTTTAAAAAAC
>JAGGUV010000025.1 GCA_021158345.1 Bacteroidales bacterium | reverse complement strand
TTGATAATATCTAATTTATCCATGGCAATGACCCATTCCTTAAATTCTTTTAGTTTTCCCATAGCATAGATAGCAGCGATGTATGCCCCCATGGAGTTGCCAGCAATAGAATTGATGATAAAATTTTGTTCTTCCAGCACTTCTATTATTCCAATGTGTGCCAGCCCCCTTGCTGCACCTCCCGATAAAACTAAAGCTATTGGTTGATTTTTCATTTCTTTAATTATTATTATTCTTCTTAACTTTATTTTTATAACATCTATGCTTTTTGTGTTTAATAGTCAGTAATACTCAAAAAAAAATTATGTAGCCAATCCTTTTGTTAATATACCAATTAATCTTTCGAAATACGAAGAATATTCTTCATATTTGTTTTGTATATAAAATGGAATTTCAAGCCCTTTTATTACCATAATAATCATATCTAATAAAACGTCAATATCATCAATTACTGAAAATTCTCCCTTATTAACTCCTTGTAATAATATTTTTTTTAGATTTATTTTTTCCCATTCATCCAATTCATTTCTTAAATCATCAATAAAATCAAAATGCTCAAAAAAATCTGCCTTCAAAGTTTCTTGATAATTTGCAGCATTATTTAAGATCTCCATTCTTTTAGTCAAATATTTTTTTATTTTCCCGGATGCACTTAAATCAGTATTTTTAACAATAACAGACAATTGATTTTTTAAGCCGGTTATTTCTTTCGATACAACTTCTTTAAATAATTCTTCTTTGTTTGTAAAGTGATAATATAACGAGCCTTTTGCTTTCCTCGCAATTTTTGCTATCTCATCCATTGAGGTTTTATGAAAACCAAACCTGATAAACAAATTATTAGCAACGCTTAAAATTTTATCTCTGGTATCTTCTATTGCCATAATTATTTTTTCTATTCTATTTGACTAAATTCGTTTATGAGTGCAAAGAAATGAATTATTTTCGTAATAAAAAAATAAATTAAATAAAATTTTCAAATAAATTTTTTGCAGAGCATCTTTTAGTTTTGCGGATATAAGGTACTATATTATTAATATTATTTTGCCTTTATATATTGTAGTATTTATTTTGTTAATACTCTGATTAATAAAATGATTCTTTTAATAAAATAAATACTCATAGTTCTATTAATGTATCTTGATAAAGGAAATTTTAATGATTTTTTTGAAACCCTATAGAAGCAAAAAGTAGTAATGCTAAAGTTAATTTTTTGATGACAAAAGAAAGTAAAATTTATCATGTTGGCATAATATGTTTTTTCGAATATCAAACATTGATTAACGATTAGCGATTTCAGATTTATTTTTGATTGAATGAATTTCAGAATGATGATTTTAGAATTGCTGAATAGGTTTGTCTATTTGCACTTTTAGTACTACACCACTTTATATCTATTAATTTATCATTCATAATTCATCATTACTTATAAAATCAAAAATCGTTAATCGGTGTTCTTAACCAAGAAAATTCATTAATTTTCTACGATTAAGTAATACCAATAAATTTGGGAATTTCATTAACTCCAAATTTGGGTATTACTAAATCGGGGTTTCCCGCTTTGCACCCCACTATCTATCACACATTCATACAATTCACTTCGTTTTTGTATGAATAAAGCGGGTTAAGGGGACTTTTATTAAGATTTTAACGGAAAATCATTGCAAAAGTATGGCAAATTTTTAGAATTACATTATCTCACTTAGCTCTAGCCACCGATCGCTTTTTATTTCCAGAAGTTTTTCTATTTCCTGATATCTGCCTGAAAGTTCTTGCAGCCTTTTTACATCCTGAGTCCCGTTATTTAGGTTTTCAAGTATTGCTTTTTTTTCTGTTTCCAGACTGTCAATTTCCTGACTTAATGTTTCAAATTCTTGCTTTTGTTTATAGGTCGGTTTGTTATTTTGTTTTGCTGCAACAGGTTTTTTTTCTTTTTTTGTTTGTTTCGATTGCTTTGTTATACTTTGATAGATTGCTTTTTTTTCTTTGTAATATGAATAATTACCGGGGTAATCTTTTATTTTTCCATTACCTTCGAAAGAAAAAATATGATCTACCATATTATCCAGCAAATGCCTGTCGTGAGATACAATCATCAAACAACCCTGATATTTTTTTAAAAACTCTTCAAGCATACTTAATGTTAAAATATCAAGGTCATTAGTAGGCTCGTCTAAGATTAAAAAGTTTGGATTTTTCAGTAACGTTATCAAAAGATATAATCTGCGTTTTTCGCCTCCACTTAAATTTGAATAGAAATTGTATTGTAAAGTATCGGAGAAATTAAAGTAGGATAAAAATACAGAGGCAGATATGGTCTTTTTATCATATTCTATTTTTTCTGCTATATCTTTTACAATGTCAATAACTCTTTTATCCTCAGGAGAAAATATTCCATTTTGATTATAATAACCGAAGTTTATTGTCTGCCCGACAACAACTTCTCCTTTGTCAGGAGTGATATCTCCTGTGATAAGATTCAATAAAGTAGATTTTCCAACACCGTTTTCACCTACAATTCCAATGCGTTCGCCTCTTTTAAAAATATAAGAAAAATCTGTAATAATATTTTTATGATCATAAGCTTTTGAAACATTTTTTATCTCGAGAATTTTTTTGCCAATTCTGCTCATATTAATTTTTAGCTCAGTCTTAGGCTCATCGATTTTTTTAAAAGCTTGTTCTTTTAAGCCTTTAAAAGCATCAATTCTGGCTTTCGATTTTGTGGCTCTCGCCTGTGGTTGTCTGTTTATCCATTCTAATTCTTTTTTATAAAGATTTTTTGCCTTTTCAATTTTTTGCTCTTCTGTGGCTTTTCTCTCTGCTTTTTTCTTTAAAAAATATTCAAAATTTCCTTTATATCTGAATAATTTGTAATCGTCTAATTCAATTATCTCATTACAAACATTATCTAAAAAATATCTGTCGTGAGTAACCAACAGCAGACTTTGTTTTTGTTTTGCCAGATAATTTTCCAGCCATTCTATCATTGATATGTCAAGGTGGTTTGTTGGCTCATCAAGAAATAATAAATCTGCTTGCTCTATTAATGCTTTTGCTAATGATACTTTTTTCTTTTGCCCTCCTGACAGATTTTTATACAATTGATTTAAATCATTAATTTTAAACCTGCTTAAAATTTCTTTTACTTTATTTTCGTAATCCCATGCATTTAAATTATCCATTTTGGATATTGCTTCTTCTAATGCTTTTTCTGTTTCTTTTGTTTTATTCTCAGAGCTAATTTGCTCTAAACATTTATTATATTCTCTTAAAGCAGATAAATATTGATTATCTGAATTATATATTATTTCATTAATTGTATTATTGTTATCATTATCTACACCTTGTTTTAGATACGATATTTTTATATTTTTATGAATACTTACTTTACCATTATCAGGAATATCAAATCCCATCAAAATATTAAGCAATGAGCTTTTACCGGCACCGTTTTTTGCTATTAATGCAATTTTTTGTCCCTGCTCTATGCTAAAGCTAATATCTTCGAAAAGTAATTTTTCACCATATGATTTTGTAAGATTTTCTGCAACTAAATAATTCACTTTTTATATTTTTTAATTTATTACGAAAATAGTAAAATTAAGTATTAAGCAAGATATTTAGATTAATCAATTATTTAATAATAAAGGATAAAAAAAAGGACTCTGAAAAAACAGAGTCCTTGAAATATTTTTTTTAACAAATTCTTATTTCCCCGGGCATTGATCAATAACACTTTGTTTAATATTTTTCTTTCCATAAGCTTTATCAAAAGCTTCAGAGAATTGTTTTGCTAATTTTTTAGCAGTATTCATATAAGCCTCTTTATCTTTCCATGTATTTATTGGGTTAAGAATTTCAGAAGGAACATTAGGACAAGTTTTAGGAACATTCAAATGAAATAAATCATCAGAAATATATTCAACATTTTTTAGTTCTCCTGATAAAGCAGCATTAACCATAGCTCTGGTAAGAACAAGGTCGATACGTTTTCCTGTGCCATAAGCACCACCACTCCAACCTGTGTTTATCAAATAAACTTTAGTATTGAATTTTTTCATTTTTTCGCCTAACATTTCAGAATAGATATCAGGATTTCCCGGCATAAATGGTTGACCGAAGAATCTTGAGAATGTAGCCTGTGGTTCTGTTACTCCTGTCTCTGTCCCTGCCAGTTTACTTGTATATCCCATCAAAAACCATAACATAGCCTGATCAGTATTTAATTTTGAAACAGGTGGCAAAACTCCATAAGCATCAGCAGTTAAAAATAATATTGTTTTTGGGTGGCCTGCTGTGGATGATTCTTTAATATTTTTTAAATATCGTAATGGATATGATGCCCTGGAATTAGGAGTAATTCTATCATCAAAATAATCAGGTTTACCATTAGGATAAATCATGGCATTTTCGATAATAGCTCCATGATTAAGGTAATCATCGTTATGCATCACAGCATCGTAAATATCAGGTTCTTTTTTAGGATTAATGTCAATCATTTTAGCATAGCATCCATTTTCAAAATTAGCTATACCATCATCGCTCCAGCCATGTTCATCATCGCCAAGTAAAGCTCTTGAAGGGTCGGCAGATAATGTTGTTTTTCCTGTGCCTGATAAACCGAGTAATAAAGCTGAATCATTATTTTTTCCTTCATTTGCAGAACAATGCAAAGGTAAAACTCCTTTTAAAGGCATATAATAATTCATAACAGTAAACATAAGCTTTTTAACACTGCCAAGATAAGCAGAGCCAATAATTACACCTATTTTCCTGTCTAAGTCCATAGCCACAATCATATTTGATGTTTTGCCATTAGCAAGTTTTCTTATTCTACCATCATATTTATCAGCGTTTAATTTATTATAAGGTAATGTTATTAATAAAAAATCGTCATTAAATAAAACGCTTTTGCTGATATCTTGAGGTATAGGTCTGAACATATTGTCAGTAAACAAAGAAGTTAAAGCATGATCAGTAATGGTTCTTACAGGTAAAGCAAATTTTGAATCAGCTCCAATAACTCTGTCAGTGATATAAATTTTTTCTTTTCCGGATAATAAATCCAAAGCATCCTGAAAAGCCAGATTAAAAGTTTCTTCATCAATAGGAATATTATTAGGAGAATCCCAGTCAATATTTTTTTCACTCTCTGCTCTTTTAACAATAACAGTGTCTTTAGGACTTCTACCTGTTGATTCAACAGGAGTCCAGGTAGCTAATGCTCCACATTTAGCAATTATTACTTCCTTATTATTTACACTTTCTTTAATAAAATATTCTCTGGAAGGATTTGAAATAACGTTTTTATGATTATTTAAAACCTTTTGTAAATTTTGTTTAAGAACTTTTTCGCTTTGCATATTTTTTTTTTCAAAAGTAAAAAAAAATGTTTTGAATAAAAGTTAAAAAATAATTTTTTTAATAAAAAAAGCAGCCTATAATTATAGACTGCTTTATAGTAATCAAATAAATAAAATATTATTTTTCTTGTTTAATTGAAGCCTGAGCAGCAGCTAAACGAGCTATAGGCACTCTGAAAGGAGAACAACTTACGTAGTTCATTCCAACTTTATTGCAGAATTCTACTGATTCAGGGTCTCCACCATGTTCACCGCAAATACCAACACTTAAGTCAGGACGAACGCTACGACCTTTTTTAGTACCCATTTCAACTAATTGTCCAACACCTTCCCGGTCAAGAGTTTGGAAAGGATCTACTTTAAGTATTCCTTTGTCAATATAAACAGGTAAGAATTTACCTGCATCGTCTCTTGAATAACCAAAAGTCATTTGAGTAAGGTCATTAGTACCAAAAGAGAAGAATTCAGCTTTAGAAGCAATCATGTCAGCAGTTAATGCAGCACGTGGAATTTCAATCATTGTACCAACTTTGTAATCTATTTTTTCGTTTCTTTCTTCAAATACTTTATTAGCTGTTTCACGAACAATTTTTTCCTGTAACTCAAATTCTTTTAAAGTACCGATTAAAGGAATCATAATTTCAGGATGAGCATTAATTCCTTTTGCTTTAAGATTAAGAGCAGCTTCTATAATAGCACGAGCTTGCATCTCTGTAATTTCAGGATAAGTAATTCCGAGACGACAACCACGATGACCTAACATTGGGTTAAATTCTGCTAAGCTGTCAACTTTAGCTTTTACTTTTTCAACAGAAATACCCATTTCGTCAGCCATTTCTTTTTGATTTGCAGCTTCGTGAGGAACAAATTCATGTAAAGGAGGATCAAGCAAACGAATAGTTACAGGAAGGTCTTTCATTGCTTCAAGAATACCTTCGAAGTCACTACGTTGAATAGGTAATAATTTTTTTAAAGCTTTTCTTCTGCCTTGTTCATCATTGGAAAGAATCATTTCACGCATTGCTTTAATTCTTTCTCCTTCAAAGAACATATGTTCTGTACGGCATAAACCAATGCCTTTAGCACCAAAATCACGAGCAGCTTTAGCATCATGCGGGGTGTCTGCATTTGTTCTTACATACATTCTTGAATATTTGTCGGAAAGTTGCATTAATCTACCGAAGTTACCACTTAGTTCGGGTTCTTTTGTAGCAATTTTATCTTGATAAACTTCACCTGTGCTACCGTTTAACGAAACCCAATCACCTTCTTTATAAGTTTGTCCGTTAGTTGTTAATGTTCTTGCTTTATAATCAATAACAATGTTTCCTGCACCTGAGACACAACATTTTCCCATGCCTCTTGCAACAACAGCTGCGTGTGAAGTCATTCCTCCTCGAGCTGTTAAAATACCTTGAGCTGAGTTCATTCCTTTTAGGTCTTCGGGAGAAGTTTCTATACGAACTAAAACAACATCTTTACCTTGGTCTGCCCATTTTTCGGCTTCATCAGCAAAGAAAACTATTTGACCTGTGGCTGCTCCTGGTGAAGCAGGTAAACCTTTAGCAATAGTTTTTGCTCTTTTTATAGCGTCAGTATCAAATACAGGGTGTAATAATTCATTTAATTTATTAGGCTCAACTCTTAAAATAGCTGTTTTTTCATCAATAAGGCCTTCGTCAAGCATATCCATTGCCATTTTAATCATTGCAGCACCTGTACGTTTCCCGTTACGGGTTTGTAAGAACCATAGTTTGCCGTCTTGAATGGTAAACTCCATGTCTTGCATGTCGTGGTAATGTTTTTCAAGATTTTCTTGAATTTGATAAAGTTCTTTATATATCTTAGGCATAGTTTCTTCTAAAGAAGGATATTGAGAAGCTCTTACGTCTTCACTTATTCCTGCTAATTTAGCCCATCTTTTTGAACCTTCTAAAGTAATTTGTTGAGGAGTACGAATACCTGCAACAACATCTTCGCCTTGAGCATTAATTAAATATTCACCGTTAAAGATATTTTCTCCTGTAGCAGCGTCTCTTGTAAATGCAACACCTGTTGCAGAGTTATTACCCATATTGCCAAAAACCATAGCTTGAACACTTACAGCAGTACCCCATTCTTCAGGTATTTGATTTAATTTTCTGTAGAGAATAGCTCTTTCATTCATCCAGCTATCGAAAACAGCCATAATTGCACCCCATAATTGCTCCCAAGGATTGTCAGGAAAATCATGTCCTGTAACTTTTTTAACTGCTTCTTTGAATTTAGTAACAAGAACTTTTAAATCTTCAACTGTAAATTCAGTATCGTTACTAATGTTTTTTTCTTTTTTAACTTGATTCATAATTTCTTCAAAAGGATCAATATCTTCTTTTGAAGCCGGTTTCATACCAAGAACTACATCACCATACATCTGAACAAAACGACGGTATGAGTCCCATGCAAAACGGGGATTGTTAGTTTTTTTTGCTATTCCTTCAACAGCATTGTCGTTTAAACCAAGATTTAATACTGTATCCATCATGCCCGGCATTGATGCTCTTGCACCTGAACGTACTGAAACTAAACAGGGGTTCTCTTTGTCTCCAAATTTGTTGCCCATTATTTTTTCTATATTATGGATCCCCGCTTCTACTTCTTCTCTTATCAGTTCAATAGTTTTTTCTTTACCAATTTTATTGTAGTCAGTACATACTTCAGTAGTAATAGTAAATCCGGGAGGTACAGGTATGCCTACAAGGTTCATTTCTGCAAGATTTGCACCTTTACCGCCGAGAAGATTTCTCATCTCAGATTTGCCTTCTGCTTTTCCATTACCAAAAAGATATACATTCTTTCTTTTTGTGTTGATTTCTTTTTTCATTAATTTATTGTTTTAATATTGATAACCAATTGTTTATTATTGCTGTTTTTTTTGAGCGTGTAAAGATATTAATAAAATCCTTTTATTAGATTTTTTTAAGAAAAAAAAATAATATGTTTATAAAATTTTGTTTTACAGATTTTGTCGTAATTATATATTTTTTAGAAGTAATAATTTTAATTGAGAATATATTTTATATTTTTGTGTGATTTTAAAAATAACTACAAAAAATAATATTAGATATGAATAAAGTTATAGGAATAAGACATGAAGATAAGTATAAGATGGAGAGAAGGGTAGCTATAATTCCTGCTCATGTTGAAAAACTTATTAAAGAAAAAGAACTTGAAGTTTTGGTTCAGAAATCACCTAAGCGTGCATTTAGTGATGAAGAATACAGAAAAGTTAATGCTAAACTTGTAGATGATTTAAATGATTGTCCGGTAGTTTTTGGGGTTAAAGAAATGCCTGTATCTTTTTTTCAGAAAAACAAAACTTATGTTTTCTTTTCTCATGTTATTAAAGGACAACCTTATAATATGCCAATGTTAAAACAAATGATGAAAATGAATGTCAATCTTATTGATTATGAAAAAATAGTTAATGAGGAAGGCAAGAGACTTATATTTTTTGGTAAATATGCAGGTTTGGCAGGTATGATAAATACATTTTGGACATTAGGTTTACGTTTAAAGGAATTTGGGTATGATACTCCTTTTTTAAATATTAATCAAGCTCATACTTATCATTCTTTGGAACAGGCTAAAAAAGCTATCTCAAATGTTGGTAACATTATTGCAGAAAAAGGCTTGCCTAAAGAACTTTGTCCTTTTGTTATAGGATTTACCGGTTATGGTAATGTGTCAATGGGAGCTCAGGAAATTGCAGGCTTAATACCTGTTAAAGAAATCTCCCCTGAGGAATTATTATCTTTAAAAAACAATAAGAATATTCCTAATAATATTATTTACAAAGTTATTTTTAAAGAATGTGATTTGTCGGAGACTATTGACCCTGAGAAAAATTTCGATCTTAAAGATTATTATAAAAACCCTCAAAATTATAAATCAAAATTTGAACAGTATATCCCTTATCTTTCTGTATTGATGAATTGCATGTATTGGGATGACAGATACCCTAAGTTGATTACAAAAGAATATCTTAAAAAAGCTTATACAAATAATAATCCTAAATTAATAGTAATTGGTGATGTAACTTGTGATCCTAATGGCTCTATTGAATCAACAGTAAAAGGTACTCATATCGAAGACCCGATTTATGTTTATAATCCTTTTACCTGTGATATTGTTAGTGGTGCAAAAGGGGAGGGGCTACAGGTTATGGCTGTAGATATTTTGCCCAGCGAATTGCCTCGTGACTCTTCAACAGGATTTAGCAATGCTTTGATTAATTATGTTGAACCTATTGCTGTTGCTGATTATGATTGCTCTTTTGAGGATATTAAATTACCTGCCCCTGTTAAAAAAGCAATGATACTTCATAAAGGTCAATTAACTCCTGATTATAAATATATTGAAAAATATTTATAATCTTGTATAATAAGTAATTGACTCTGTAATTTTGGCTTGTTTTATAAAAAAATTATATCGGAATAAATAATTTTAAAAAAAATGAAAATATTTATCCCTTTAAATAAAAATATTATATTTTCGCTTTTTTAAATAATTAGATAATTGTTTTAATAATAAAAAATTAAGATATGAAAAAAGCATTAATATTAGGTGCAGGTTTGGTTGTTAAACCAATGGTTCACTATTTATTGGATAATGGTATTCAGGTTACTATAGCTTCAAGAACAAAATCTAAGGCAGATGCAATGATTAAAGGCCGTGAGCATGGTAAAGCATTAGCATGGACTGTTGATGATATTGACACTTTAGATAATTTGATTGCTGAGCATGACATTGCAGTAAGTTTATTGCCATACGCTTATCATCCAATGGTTGCAGAATATTGTATTAAACACAAAAAACCTTTAGTTACAGCTTCTTATGTTCAACCTAAAATGAAAGCTTTAGATGAAGAAGCTAAAAATGCAGGTGTACTTCTATTAAATGAAATTGGATTAGATCCCGGTATAGACCATATGTCTGCAATGCGAATTATTGATACTGTCCACAACAAAGGAGGGAAAATAAAAGAATTTTATTCTTTATGTGGAGCATTGCCTGCTCCTGAAGCTGCCACTAACCCATTTAAATATAAATTCTCATGGAGCCCTAAAGGTGTAGTTATGGCTGGTAATAATGATGCTAAATATCTTAAACATGGAAAAATTGTTGAGGTGCCAACAGAAAACCTTTTCAAAGATATTTTTAATTTAGATTTCCCTTCTGTTGGTGAACTTCAGGTTTATCCTAACAGAAATTCTTTACCATATATTCAAACTTATGGTATCCCTGAAACATCTACTATGTTTAGAGGTACTTTCAGATATAAAGGCTGGTGCGAAACTTTGGATGCTATTAAAGCTCTTGGTTTAATTACAAATGATAAAAAAGATTTCACAGGAAAAACATATGCTGAAATGGTTGCTATGTTAATTGGTGCTGACAATGCTACTGATATTAAACAAAAAGCTGCTGATTATCTTAAAATTGATAAAGCTGCTTATGCTTTAAATGCTATTGAATGGTTAGGTTTGTTTGATGATAAACCTATGAACAGAAAAGAAGATACAACTTTTGAAATTACTTCTGATTTAATGATAGAGAAAATGCAGCTCGGTGGCGATGAAAGAGATATGTGTATTATGCAGCATGTATTTCTCGCTGAATATGCTGATGGTAAACAAGAAGTTATTAAATCAAGTTTAATGGATTTTGGCACATTAAACACAGATACCTCTATAGCTCGCACTGTGGCTTTACCTGCTGCTGTTGCCGTTAGAATGATTCTTGAAGGTAAAATTACTGAAACAGGTGTTCATATCCCTGTTATTCCTGAAATTTACAATCCTATTCTTGATGCTCTTGAAGAAATGAATATTAAGATGACTGAAAAATATGGGTTGCCTGTAAGTGAAAATATAAAATAATTTATTTTAACTAATTGTAAAGGGCGTTAGTTTTTCTGATGCCCTTTTTGTTATAATAAAAATTTAATTAATTTTGTAAAAAAAAATTATGTCAAAGAATTATGCAAAGTGGATAGGCGGTGGACTTGGCTGGGCTCTCGGCGGGCCTATTGGTGGAATATTAGGCTTTATCTTTGGTTCTATGTTCGATGGTATGCAGTCAGGTGCTTATGAATATAAAAATATTCCGTATTCTCAAGATAATAATCTCAGAACTAAACCGGGTGATTTTAACGTTAGCTTAATTATCCTTTCTGCTGCTGTTATGAAAGCTGATGGAAGAATAATGAAATCCGAACTCAATTATGTACGTTCTTTTTTTATTCGTCAATTTGGTGTTGAAGAATCTAAAAAAAATATAAAACTGCTTCAGGAAATTCTTAAACAAAATTTTAATATTAAAGATGTCGCTTCTCAAGTAAGACAATATATGGATTATTCTTCTATATTGCAACTTGTTCATTATCTTTTTGGTATCTCTGCTGCTGACGGACAGATACATCCCAAAGAAATTGAAATGATAAATACTATCAGCATATATTTGGGATTAAATGCTGCCGAGTTCAATTCTATTAAAGCAATGTTTGTTAAAGATACTGATTCTGCTTATAAAATTCTTGAAATTACTCCAGATGCTTCTGATGAAGATGTTAAAAAAGCTTATCGTAAAATGGCTCTTAAATATCATCCTGATAAAGTTAGTCATTTAGGTGCTGATATTCAAAAGGCTGCTAAAGAAAAATTTCAAACTCTTAATGCTGCCTATGAAACTATTAAAAAACAAAGAGGAATTAAATAAGTGAATTTTTAAGACTTATTCATAATTGTTTTTTTTAAAGATTAAAATTGAATTTCTTATTTTTTTATATGTTTGCAAATATTATTTTATATTAACTCAATGATACTTAATACTTAACAATTATTTCTATATCAAAATAAAAAAAATTTTAAAAAGTTGTATTATTAAAAATAAAAGCATTATTTTTGCACCCAATTTTAAAATTAAAATAATATAATATGTACTTAACTTCGGAAATTAAAAAAGATATTTTTAAAAAATATGGTAAATCTGAATTTGACAGTGGTTCTGCTGAATGTCAAATAGCTTTGTTTACATATAGAATCAAGCATCTTACAGGTCATTTAAGAGAAAAGAAAAATGACCTTTTCACCAGACGTTCTCTCGTTTTATTAGTTGGGAAAAGAAAAAAAATGCTCGAATATCTAAAAGCAAAAGACATTGAAAGATACAGAGCAATTATCAAAAAATTACAGTTGAGAAAGTAAGTACTACACTCAATAAAGACATATGAAAAAGGCAATTTATTAATTGCCTTTTTTTTAGAATTTTACATGGTGTAAGCTTATATAATTATACCGGTATCTCATTTACATATTCAGATTTTCTGTTTATAACTTACTCAATAAAAAAAATAATATGATAGTACTTTCAAAATCATTTGAATTAGCTGATGGTAGAAAAATCACAATCGAAACCGGTAAATTAGCCAAACAAGCTGACGGGTCTGCTGTTGTCAAAATGGGCGACACTATGCTTTTAGCAACTGTTTGTGCAAAAAAAGAAGCCAAAGAAGATGTTGATTTTTTACCTCTTTCTGTTGATTACAGAGAAAAATATGCTGCTTCAGGACGTTTTCCCGGCGGTTTCTTTAAAAGAGAAGCACGCCCTTCCAGCGAAGAAATTTTAACTTCACGCCTTATTGACCGTGCTTTACGTCCGCTTTTCCCTAGTAACTACCACGCTGAAATACAAGTACAGGTTACTCTTATTTCTGCTGGTGATGACACATTACCTGACGCTTTAGCTTGCCTCGCTGCTTCTTCTGCTGTTATGGTTTCTGATATCCCTTTTAACGGCCCTATTTCTGAAGTCAGAGTTGCCAAATTAAACGGTGAATTTGTTATCAATCCTACAATATCTGAACTGCCGGAAACTTCTCTGGAAATGATGGTAGCTGCTTCGGAAGATAATATTGTTATGATTGAAGGTGAAATGAAAGAAGTAGCAGAAAAAGAAATGATTGAAGCTATAAAATTTGCTCATCAAGCCATTAAAATTCAATGTAAAGCTCAAAAAGAATTAGCTCAACAAGTAGAAAAAGCTTACCCTAAAAGAGAATATTGCCACGAAACTAATGACCCTGAATTAAAAGAAAATATTTATAATGCTATTCATGATAAACTTACTGAAGTTGTTTTAAAAGCTACTGATAAGCATGAAAGAAGCGAAGCTTTTGAATCAATAAAACAAAATTTTATTGACAGCCTTTCTCAAGAGGAGCAGACTGAAAAAGCACCAATGATAAATCGTTACTTTAATGAAGTAGAAAAAGAAGTCGTAAGAAAAGTTATTTTAAACAATAAAGTAAGATTAGATGGTCGTAAAACTAATGAAATACGACCAATATGGTCAGAAGTAAATTATTTGCCTTCAGCTCATGGCTCTGCTATCTTCACCAGAGGCGAAACCCAATCTTTATCAACAGTTACATTAGGTACAAAACTTGACGAACAGGTTATCGACGGAGCTGTAATTGAAGGTAAAAATAAATTTATCCTTCATTATAATTTCCCCGCTTTTGCTACAGGAGAAGTAAAACCTATCAGAGGATTAAGTAGAAGAGAAGTTGGCCATGGCAATTTAGCTCAAAGAGCCTTAAAATATGTTATCCCTTCTGATGAAGAAAATCCTTACACTATTAGAATAGTATCAGATATTCTCGAATCAAACGGGTCTTCTTCAATGGCTACTGTTTGTGCAGGATGTTTAGCTCTTATGGATGCTGGCGTTAAAATTAAAAAACCTGTTTCAGGTATTGCTATGGGCTTAATTGTTGATGATGATAATAAAAATTTTGCTATCTTATCTGATATCTTAGGCGATGAAGACCACCTTGGTGATATGGACTTTAAAGTTACAGGAACAAAAGATGGTATCACTGCTTGTCAAATGGATATTAAAGTTGACGGATTATCTTATGAAATCTTAGAACAAGCTCTGGAACAAGCACGTTTAGGTAGATTGCATATTTTAAACGAAATGGCTAAAACCATTAAAGAACCAAGAGAAGATTACAAACCTCATGTCCCTAGAATTGTTAAGAAAATTATTGACAAAGAATTTATTGGCGCTATTATTGGACCTGGAGGGAAAATAATTCAGGATTTACAAAGAGAAACTAATTCCACTATTGTTATTGAAGAAGTTGACGGAAAAGGAATTATTGATATTGTTGCTGTTGATAAAGCTTCTATTGATGCTGTATTAGAAAAAATTGAGTCTATTATTGCAGTGCCTGAAATAGGAAAAGTATATAAAGGAAAAGTAAAAACAATTACATCATATGGTGCTTTTGTTGAAATACTCCCCGGAAAGGATGGTTTACTTCATATTTCAGAAATTGACTGGACCCATTTACAAAATGTCAAAAGTGTATTAAAAGAAGGTCAAGTGATTGATGTTAAACTTATTGACATTGATAAGAAGACTGGTAAGATGAAACTTTCAAGAAAAGTTTTATTGCCAAGACCTGAAAAACATTAATTTTTTTGTAACAAAATATTTTTTTTCTCGTAAAGAGGTTTCGTTTCTTAAAAACTATTAAGATAAATGAGGCAATTAAAAATAATAAAACAAGTAACAAACAGAGATACCGCTTCCTTGGATAAATATCTTCAGGAAATTGGTAAGGTTGACTTAATTACAGCTGACGAAGAAGTTGCTCTGGCTCAAAGAATTAAACAGGGCGACAGAATTGCTCTGGAAAAACTTACTAAAGCAAACTTACGTTTTGTGGTTTCTGTATCTAAACAATACCAAAATCAAGGTTTAAGTTTACCTGATTTAATTAATGAAGGTAATCTTGGCCTTATTAAAGCAGCTCAAAGATTTGATGAAACCAGAGGTTTTAAATTTATATCTTATGCTGTTTGGTGGATACGACAATCTATTTTACAGGCTCTTGCAGAACAATCTCGTATTGTTCGTTTGCCTTTAAATAAAATTGGTGCAATCAATAAAATTAACAAAGCAGCTGCTAAATTGGAGCAAGAATACGGTAGAAAACCTAATCCCGCAGAAATTGCTTCTCTTCTTGATGTATCTGAACGTGAAGTTAAAGACTCTTTGTCAAATGCAGGTCGTCATATTTCTATGGACGCTCCTTTAAAAGATGATGAAGATAATAATATGTACGATGTTATGAAAAGTAGTGAGTCGCAAACTCCTGAAACAAAATTGTTATATGATTCTTTAAAACTCGAAATTAACAGGGCAATATCTACTCTTACTCAACGTGAATCTGATGTTGTTAAACTCTATTTCGGTTTAAATGGCGCTCATCCTTATACTCTTGAAGAAATTGGTGAACAATTTGACCTTACTCGTGAGCGTGTTCGGCAAATAAAAGAAAAAGCAATCAGAAGACTGAAACATACTTCTAGAAGTAAAATATTAAAATCTTATTTAGGATAATAATTTTAGTATTTTAATGGAAAATATTAATTAAAGTGTAGATTTTTCTACACTTTTTTTTTATTTATAAAATATTGTATTATTATTGCTTCATAAAATTTTTAATCATGAAACATTTAATAGCTCCTTCTTTATTATCTGCTGATTTTGCTTATTTAAGAGAAGATATAGAATTAATTAATATTAGTCAGGCCGATTGGTTTCATCTTGACATTATGGATGGTGTTTTTGTCCCTAATATTTCTTTTGGAATCCCTGTTATTAAGGCAATAAAAAGATATGCTCATAAAAAATTGGATGTGCATTTAATGATTGTTGACCCTGACAGATATATTGATAATTTTGTTGATGCTGGTGCTGATATTATTACTGTTCACTACGAAGCTTGCACTCATTTACACAGAACTGTTCATAAAATTAAAAATTCAGGACTTAAAGCAGGTGTGGCTATTAATCCTCATACAAATATTAATTTATTGGAAGATGTTATTAATGATTTAGATGTTGTTTTAATAATGTCTGTTAATCCCGGTTTTGGAGGTCAAAAATTTATTGAAAATACATATTCAAAAATAGAAAATCTGAAAAAATTAATATTAAAAAAACAAGCCGGTACATTAATTGAAATTGACGGAGGCGTTAATCTTTCTAATGCTGCAAAACTTATTAAAGCAGGGGCTAATGTCCTTGTTGCAGGAAACTCAATTTTTTCTTCAGATAACCCTGCTGATGTTATCATGAAATTTAAAAATATATAAATAAAAAAATAATATGAGTATCTTCGAGGCAATTATGCTATTTTGCTTTGGCATTTCATGGCCAATATCAATATCAAAATCTATACGCTTTAAAAAAGTCTCAGGCAAAAGTCCTGCTTTTATGATTATTATAATTATTGGATACATTTGCGGAATAGTTCATAAATTGCTTTATTCCACTGATTGGATTATTAGCCTTTACGCAATAAATATTATAATGGTATCTATAGATTTATTTCTTTATTATAAGTATCTGCCTTTAGAAAATAATAAAGCTTTAAAAAAAAGTAAAACTTAAAAATTAAGACCAAATTTATTACTAAGTGTTTTTAAATCCTGAATAACAGCAGGTAATAACTCAATACCATTTTTAAGTTTTTGTTCTTTAAGTTCCCTTTCCGGATCACCGGGTATTAAAACTTTTTCATGACCCTCAGCAGTCTTTGCGTTTCTAAAAGTATTTATCCAATCATCCATTTTTTCTTTAAATTCTATTGCAGGTTGAAAAGCATTAATACGCATGGCACCAAAAAAATGACCTGTGCCTTCTCCAACGGTCTTTTCTTTTAATGGAAGATAAGATGCAATCGGTGGTACCCATGGACCATAATTAGCTCCTGATAATAATGATGAAAAAATATCAACAACAGCTTCAAGGCAATATCCTTTATGACTGCCATGAACTCTGTCGCCGCCTAATGGGACTATCGCTCCTCCATCTGCTATTATATTTGGATTATCACTCGGCTTTCCTGTTTTGTCCTGTACAAAACCCAAAGGCGCTTTTTCACCTTTCTTATGCATAACTACTAATTTCCCACGTGGAATTGGTGTTGTGGCAAAGTCAGCAACAAATGGTGGCTGTTTGCCTGCCGGTATGGAAACAGAAATAGGATTTGTACCTAATAATCTTTCAATAGAAAAAGTAGGTGCTACAGATGGATTGGCATTTGTCATTGATATACCTATCATATCATGCTCCAATGCCATCATTGAATAATAGCCTGCTATACCGAAATGGTTTGAATTTCTTACTGACACCCATCCTGTTCCACATGTCTTTGCTTTTTCTATTGCTAGATTCATCGCTTTATGCGCTGAAACCATACCTATACTTTTGTCTGCATCAATAACAGCTGTCCCGGGAGTTTGATATTTTACTTTAATATTTGGTTTTGAATTTATTCTACCTACTTCCCATAAACGTACATAATCTTTTATTCGTATAACACCATGTGAATTTATACCTCTTAACTCAGCTTCAAGTAATACATCTGAAACTAATTCTGCATCTTCCAAGCTGCAACCTATTTTTAAAAATATTTCTTTTACAAAATCCTTTAAATATTCATATTTATACATAATCAATACATTTTTTTATTCAAAAATAAAATAAAAACTATTAACTTTTAAAATTTAACAAATTAATTGATAAATATTTTTTTATAATAAATATTAAAAAAATCGTAATAATATTGTATGTTTGCCGATATTTTTTTTAATAATAACAAAAATAACATGGATAATATTTTAAGCAACCTTGAACCAAAAATTGTTTGGTCACATTTTGAAGATATTTGTAAAATTCCCAGACCTTCAAAAAAAGAAGAGAAAATTATTGAGTACCTGATTAATTTTGGGAAAAAATTAAATCTGGAGACAAAAAGAGACGAAGCAGGAAATGTACTTATCAGAAAACCTGCTTCAAAAGGAAAAGAAAATGTTAGCACTGTAGTTTTACAGAGCCATATGGATATGGTTTGTGAAAAAAATAATGACGTTGTCCATGATTTTGATAATGACCCTATTATCCCTTATATTGACGGAAATTGGGTGAAAGCAAAAGGTACTACTCTTGGTGCTGACGATGGTATAGGTGTTGCTATGGAACTTGCAATATTATCTGATGATAATATTAAACACGGCCCTATTGAATGCTTATTTACTGTTGACGAAGAAACCGGACTCACAGGTGCTTTTGCTTTAAAACCCGGTTTTTTAAATGGCAAAATATTAATAAATCTTGATTCGGAAGATGAAGGTGAAATATTTGTTGGATGTGCCGGAGGTATTGATACTGTGGCTACTTTAACTTATAAAACTGAAGATATCCCTGAAAATGTATTAGCTTATAAAATTATTGTTAATGGATTAAAAGGTGGGCACTCCGGCGATGAAATCGATAAAGGCCTTGGAAATTCTATCAAAATATTAAATCGTCTCTTATGGAATGCTAATGAAAAATTTAATATTAGTATCGCTGCCTTTGACGGTGGTAATCTGCGAAATGCTATCCCACGTGAAGCATCTGCTATTATTACTATCTCTCCTGAATATAAATCAGACTTAAATAATTTTATTAATGAATCATTTCTTATTATTAAAGAAGAACTTTCTAAAACAGAACCAAACATTAATATTTTTATAGAAGAAACTGAATTGCCCGAATATATTATTGACAAAAACACTCGGGATAAACTTTTAAATGTGCTGTATGCTTGCCCTCATGGTGTTATTTCTATGAGCAAAAAAATGAAAGGCATGGTTGAAACATCTACAAATTTAGCGTCAGTTAAATTTATTGATAATAATAAAATATTAATAACCACTAGCCAAAGAAGCGACTCAAACACATTAAAAATAGATGTTGCCTCAATGGTTGAGAGCACATTTAAACTTGCAGGTGCAACAGTAGAACATTCTGACGGTTATCCTGGCTGGACACCTAATCCTGATTCGGCAATTCTTAAAACTGCTGTAAACACTTATAAAAAATTATTTAATGTAAACCCTGTTGTACGTTCAATACACGCTGGTTTAGAATGCGGATTGTTTCTCGAAAAATACCCTGATATGGATATGATTTCTATTGGACCTACTCTTAAATCTGTTCATTCTCCTGATGAACGTATTGACATAACTACAGTTAAAAAATTCTGGGATATGTTATTAGATATTCTTGATACTGTTTCTTAAATGCAATAAAAAAAGCCATCAATTATTTAATTTTGATGGCTTTCTTTTTAATATCTCCCTCCAAATTATAAGCCTGCATTAATCCCTATCCTGATAATTGGATTATTATATAAAGAATATTCCGATTCATTTAAATTCCATAAAATAATTAAATTGGCGTATAAATTGCCTCCCAGCCATTGCCTGTAACCACCACCAATCAAAAAATTCGTAATATCAATTTTATCAACTCCCCAAGCACTGTAATTAACATTATAATTATACCTTAAATATTCAAGCTCGGAATGAAAAAATATATTATCAAAAACGAAATATCTTAAAAATACTCTTCCTCCAAAAACATTAATTTTAAAATCATAATTGCTATCCTTATAATATTGATAAGTTAGCCCTGTACCTGCAGAAAATCTATCAGTAAAGTTATAACCTATTAAAGGAGATATGTCAATTAGTTTTATTGTACCGAATTGTACGCCAAAATTTCCTCCTGTATAAAGTTTATTTTTAAAATCAGATTCCTTTGCTTCATTCTCTGATAGATTAATAATTTCATTATTGTTTTGCGAATAGCTATAATTATAAAATAATATAAACAGTAGTAATAGTCTTAAAATTCTTCTCATAATGTCTAAATGTGTAGTACAAAAATAAAACAAAATATTAAAACTAAAAATTAATAAGTAAAAAGGTGTTATTTTTTTAGTAGCGATAAAAAAACATACTTGTATTAAATTAGAAATAAGGCACTTAAAAAGAGCAAAAAATAAAGTTAAAAAAAAGCAAAAAAAAGCTTGTTTTATAATAATAATAGCATTT
>JAGGUV010000043.1 GCA_021158345.1 Bacteroidales bacterium | reverse complement strand
AGGTCGTATTTGTTTATAGTAAAATATTTATCAAAAAAACAAGCCCTGTAAAGGCGACCTGTTTTGAAATATTAGTATATTCAAGCATTTTAAAGTTATTAATAATTCTTTATCGGACAACAATGATTTTTTATATTAAATTCAGGTTAAAATCACTTTACCCTGTCAGGATTTTTCGATAAAAAGCCTTTCCAACTTGAATAATGAGTGTCATTGTCAGATAAATTATTTTTTTGAAAATAATGGCAAAGAGCCACAGCTAAAGCATCAGTAGCGTCCAAAAACTTAGGCATTTCTTTAATATTCAAAAAATTACAAAGCATAGCAGCAACTTGTTCTTTTGAAGCGCTTCCTCTGCCTGTAATAGATTGTTTTATCTTTCGGGGTGAATACTCAAAAACGGGAATATTTTTATGTAGTGCTGCAGCTATTGATACACCTTGCGCTCTGCCTAACTTTAACATCGACTGCACATTTTTACCGAAAAATTGAGATTCAATTGCAAACTCATCAATCTTATATTTCTCAATTAATTCTAAAGTTGTTTCAAAAATTTTTTTAAGCTTTAATTTATGGTCGGAGATTTTATTTAAACGTAAAACATCCATTGTAATAAGCTCAATATTTTTATCTTTGTTATAAATTATGCCGTAGCCCATAATATTTGTGCCCGGGTCAACGCCTAATATTATTTTGTCTGTTCTCAAATAACTGATATTTTTTATGAAACTTAAGACAAATTTACATAAAACCTTAAATATTATTATCAGAGCTGCAATTATTATTATTGCAATTTGGTTTATTTATAATGAAATATTTTATAATAGCAATATCTCCAATGTCTTAGCATCAATTAAAACATTATTCCATCAGGATAATTTTTTATTTTATTTATGTTTTATAATTATTTTAATGCCTATTAATTGGAGTGTTGAATCAATTAAGTGGAAATATCTGATTAAAAAACTTGAAGTCATAAGTTTTATTAAATCGTTTAAAGCTGTTCTGACAGGAATTACAGTGAGCATATTTACCCCCAACAGAACAGGTGAATTTTTAGGCAGAGTATTTATTTTAAAAAAAGCAAATCACTGGGAAAGTATATTTGTCACAATAATTGGAAGTTTTAGTCAACTGCTTATTACTATTGTTCTTGGTTCATTTTCTATGATTATTTTTTTGTATAATAATCTTAATTATTTTACGCATATTAGTGTTAATGTTTATTATGGAATTATTTTTATTGTAATTATCATAAATATTTTTCTACTTTTAATTTATTTTAATATTAATATTCTAACAGTAGTTTTAAAAAAGATATCATTTAAAAGATGGGAAGAGTATCAGAAACATATTAAAGTTTTCTCAAAATATTCAAAATTGGAACTGCTAAATATTTTGTTATTAAGTCTGCTCAGATATTTTATTTTTTCATTTCAGTTTTATCTTTTATTAAGATTATTTTCAGTAAATATTCCATTTTTTAATGGCATAATAATAATCTCGCTTGTATATCTTGTTTTGTCGGCAATACCCACAGTAGCATTAACAGAGTTAGGCATACGCGGATCAATAGCAATGTATCTTGTAAAAATATATTTTGAAAATAAAGGCTGTTTTGTTCCTGAAATTAATATTGGAGTATTATCCGCAACAACATTTTTATGGTTTATCAATCTTGCTTTACCTGCATTGGCTGGAACAGTGTTTGTTTATAATCTTAGATTTTTTAAATCAAAAACCAAAAAAGAATAAAATGATATTTTCTTTAATTATCATAGTATTTACGATTATAGCGATATTATATATTTTTTTGATAAAAATATATACTTTAGGCTGGGAAAAAACAGAACAATATAAATGCGTTCCTGTAATTCCAAAAACTAAAGTAAGTATTATTATTCCTGTAAGAAACGAAGAAAAAAATATTAAATCCTGTCTTAAAAATATTGAAAAGCAGAAATATCCTTTGGAATTATTAGAGCTAATTATTGTTGATGACAATTCAACGGATAAGACGTTTAATATTGTTTCCGAATATATTAAAACAAAAAAAAATGTTTATCTTTTTAAAAATGAAAAAAATAACATATCAAAAAAATCAGCTATAGAAAAAGGCGTGGGACATTCTTCGGGAGAACTGATAATAACAACAGATGCAGATTGTTTTGCAGGAGAAAAATGGATAGAAACAATTGTAAATTTCTACGAGAAGTATCATCCAAAAATGATTGTTTCGCCTGTATGCTTTTATAAAGATAAAGGTTTTTTTAAAAAATTTCAGACTTTTGAATTTTTTAGTTTGATAGCAAGTGGTGCAGGTGCTATAAAAATTAAAAAACCAATAATGTGCAATGGGGCTAATTTAGCTTATCAAAAAAAAGTTTTTTCAGAAGTTAATGGTTTTTCGGGTAACAAAAAATATGTTTCAGGCGATGATGTTTTTTTGCTTCAAAAGATTGCAAAAAAACACTCCGGCTCCTCTATAAAATTTCTTAAAAATTACGATGCAGTTGTTTTTACAGAACCTCAGAAAACTTTAAAAGACTTTATTAATCAACGTTTGCGATGGACATCCAAAACAAAAGCCCACACAAATTCATGGATAATTTTTAATGCTGTTGTAGTATATCTATTCAATTTAATACTTGTTTCAGGATTAATTTTAAGTTTCTTCTTTCAAAATTTTTGGATTATTGTTTTATTGTTATTCATAATAAAATTTATTGTCGACTTTCCAATACTTTATGATACAGCTAAATTTTTTAAAAGGAAAAAATTGTTATGGTTGTATCTTCCAATTCAGATAATTTATAGTTTTTATATTGTATTTATAGGCCTTTTTGGAAATTTTATAAATTTTGAATGGAAAGGGAGAAAAATTAAAAATAAACTTTATTAAGAAAATTCTCAGCAACTATTAAATCTGTTTTTGTTGTAACTTTAATGTTTTCAATATTACCTTCAAAGAGATGAATTTTTTCACCTAAAGCTTCCACAACTGTAGCATCATCAGTAAAAGCTTGATTGTATTCCTGCTCGTAGGCTTTTTTAATGATATTTGACTTAAATGTTTGGGGAGTTTGAACAATTCTTAATATATCTCTGTTGAATGCAGAATTATTTTCTCCGTTCACTTTTCTAACGGATTCATTAATAGGTATAGCTGGAATGGCATTTCCATATTTTTCTGCAAGCGTCAAAGACTTAAGAATAATGTTTCCTCTAACTACAGGTCTGCATGCATCGTGGATAGCTACAAGGCTATCTTTTTCAACAAATTTTAAGCCGTTTTTAACAGAATGAAAACGGGTTGAGCCTCCTTTTACAATTTTATGAACAATATTAAAAGAATATTCATTACATAATTTTTTCCATAAATCAATGTAATTTTCAGGTAAAACAACAATAATATTTATTTCTTCAATAGAATTATGAAAAGCTGAAATTGTATGCATCATAAGTGGTTTCCGGGAAATTGTCATAAACTGTTTGGGAATATCAGAGTTCATTCTTTTTCCAACACCACCTCCGACTATAACAGCATATTTTTTCATTAGTTATATTTTTATTTTCTTGTTAAAAAAAATGGAAATTGAAAATTTTATGATTTTCAATTTCCATTTACCTAATTAACCTTTTACATAAGAGGTTTAAATATTTAAAGTTTATAATATTAGCATACAATCACCATAAGTAAAGAATCTGTATTTTTTTTCAATAGCCTCTTTATAAGCCTGCATAATAAAATCATATCCTGCAAAAGCGGCAACAGACATCAGCATAGACGATTGAGGAAGATGAAAATTTGATATCATACATGTTGCAATGCTAAAATCATAAGGAGGGAAAATAAATTTATTTGTCCATCCTTTAAAAGGCTTTAAATCTCTGGAAACAGTAACAGCAGATTCAACGGCTTTCATAGTTGTAGTGCCTACAATACAAACATTTTTTTTATTATGCTTAGCATTATTAACAATATTTGCAGTTTCCTGAGAAATAAAAAGTTCTTCTGAGTCAGGTTTATGTTTATGAAGGTCTTCTACTTCAATACCTCTAAAATTTCCTAATCCTGTATGAAGCGTAATCTCAGTAAAGTTAACTCCTTTTAATTCCAAACGTTTCATCATTTCTCTGGTAAAATGAAAACCTGCAGCAGGAGCAATAACAGCACCTTCGTGCTTAGCATAAATAGTTTGATATCTTTCTTTATCCTCAGGTTCAATTTCTCTCTTACTTCTTATCTCATAAGGCAAGGGTGTTTGTCCTAATTCCTGTATGTGTTTTTTAAAGTCTTCATACCTACCATCATAAAGAAAACGTATTGTTCTTCCTCGTGATGTAGTATTGTCAATAACTTCAGCTACTAACGATTGATCTTCACCAAAATAAAGTTTATTTCCAATTCTTATTTTTCTGGCAGGATCTACTAAAACGTCCCACAATCTTGATTCCGGGTTTAACTCCCTTAATAAAAACACAGTAATTTTAGCACCAGTCTTTTCTTTTACACCTGATAATAAGGCTGGAAAAACTTTAGTATTATTTAATACGAAAATATCTCCATCATCAAAATATTCCAAGATGTCTTTAAAGGCTCTGTGTTCAATAGTTTTTGTATCTCTGTGAAGAACCATTAATCTTGATTCATCCCTATGCTCTGCAGGATATTGTGAAATTAATTCCTGTGGCAAATAATATCTAAACTTTGAAAGCTTCATATATTTTGTGTTTGATTTTATATATTCAAAAAAGTTTGCAAATATAGTTAATATTTGGCAGAAAGTCAATTTTTTATTTCTTCATAATAAATCTGTAAAATATTCTTTTATTATCATCAAATTAATAACAAATTTTACAAAAAATTATAATCTTAAATTCGCAAATTACTTTGTAATATATTCGTCAATATTGGCGTAGCACAGCGAAAGCCATAAAAGGCGTAATCCTATTACGAAAATAAATACCGGCATTTCCATCATTGGCGTGCAGTCCGATTTTAAACAAGATTAAATTTGCGGATATAAGATATTAACCTGAGTTCGATATAAGATATATAACACAGAAATTCAGAAATAAACAATTTTAAAGAATAAAACTAATATGCAAAGTTTTGTTTATCAATTTATCAAGCAGATACAAAGACAACACACTAAATATTATAATCAAAGTTAAAGACGATTGCCAGATAAAATGAAATATATTAACAAATTCAATTATTGAAGTTTTTATTTCCAGAAAAAGAATACTAACGGGTTTAAAATCAATTGATTTAGGAATAAGATTATTAATAAAGTTAAAATTGAAATAAAACATTGCGGCAATAAAAACAGTAAGGATTATGCTACATAAAATGATAATTCTTCTGTCAAACACTGATTTTGTGTACAAAGTTTTAAGCTCCTCTTGTGCATAAATTTTATCCATTACCTTTGATGTGAAATTATCAGAGGGATGCTCAAGTTCTTGGTGTTCAAACAAATTGTTTAGTAAATTATCAATATTATTATCCATAGCTTATAAAATTTCAACTATATTATTTTTAAACATTTTCATAATCTCAATGTAAATCTTTTTTCTTATTCTAAATAATTTTACTTTTAAATTAGATATCTTCAACCCTGTTATCTCGCTTATTTCATTAATAGAGTTATTGTTCATATAAAATAAGTTTATTAAAAGATTCTCTTCTTCAGGAAGATTATCTAAAATTTTAAATAAATATTTTCTTTTAGTCTCAAAATTAATTTGTTCAAAATATTCTGATTCATCATCATTAAAAGTATTATAGTTTTCGATTATGTTTTCGTTGATAGCAGACACTTCAATTCGTTTTTTTCTTACTTTAGATATTGAAGAATTGTAAGCAATTCTGTATAGCCATGTTGAAAATTTTGATTTCCTTTTAAATTTTTTCAACGACTGATAAGCCTTTATAAAAACATCCTGTGCTATCTCTTCGGCATCCTCACAATTTCCAACAATTTTAAGTGCTATAGTATATACCATATCTCTATGCTTGTTCACCAAAAATGAATAAGCTGAAATATCACCACCCATAACTTTATCAATGTAATAAATGTCGTCTTGCACCATATATTTGTTAGACTTAAAAAATATCAGAAGGTTACAAAATTAATCATTAAAAATAAATAAAATAACAACATCAAAAAATGTAACCGTTAATTCTTTTTTGCGTCAAAGAATTGGAAACGGAATTTTAAAACCTTAAAAAACAAAATTATGGATCTAACATCAATTTTTATCACAGGAATAGTATTTGGGACAATATATGGCATTATATATTTACTCATAAGAAAAAAAGAAAGAATGGCATTAATTGAAAAAGGACTGGATGCTAATATTTTTATGACTGAGAAAATCAGTAAAAAACGAAATAATTTAAAATATGGTCTGCTTTCTACAGGAGTAGGTTTAGGTATTTTGTTAGGAAATATTTTTGTAAATGCAAATTTATTGGAAGAAGAAGTAGCCTATTTTTCAATGATATTTTTATTTGGCGGCATTAGCCTGCTAATTGATTTTTTTCTTGAAAGAAAAATGAAATAAAATTTTTTTATTAATAGTGTGAAAAATCTGTTCTTTTTTATTTATTAAACTCAAATTCTTTTATCACTTTATAAATTGGTCCTTGACGTTGTAAAATGCTTTCGAAAAGATAAAACCTGTCAACAGAAACTTTTTGTATGAAATCGTTGCTGTGATTATCTACAATTTTTTGCAATTTTTTTTTATCATTCAAAAATTTTATTCTGCCAACTGTCAGATGCGGTACAAAATTTTGTCGTGTTTCCTTTAAGGTAAACCCAGGTGCATATTTTAAATTTCGGCTTATTGAATCAGCCAAATCAATTATAGGTTTTTTATTGTCTATGTCAAACCAAATTACTCTTGGGTTATATGAACTACCGAAAATCCCTGTGTTTCTTATGTTAAAAGAAAATTTGTCAATATTTGAACCGCTTTTTTGAAGAGCATCACAAATATTTTCAATTAAGTTTTCCTTAGTCTCGCCAAAAAATTTTAGAGTAAGATGGATGTTTTCCGGTTCAACCCATTTAATTTTTTCATAATTAAGATTTCGTTTAAAATCATTAATAATGTTTATAAAATTTTCATCAGGCAATATTTTAATAGCTGCAAAAAGTCGTTTCATGGTAAAATAAAAATTTTGATAAAGATAAAATTTTTTATCTTTGCTAAACAAAAAAAAGGGGTATTAGCTCATTCCGATAGTTATTGGAATGATAGAGCGTTTGACTGGCAGTCAAGAGGTCAACGGTTCGATTCCGTTATACTCCACATTGAAAAAGAGGTGATTAGAGTTTCTGATGTCTCTTTTTTTTTATTAGTTTTTTGCACTAATTATGAAGCTTTTCTTTTAAGTTCTATATTTAAATTTTCAGGTTTTAAACCGAGCTGAGCCTGAGAATATTCATTTTTTATCTGATTAAAAGTTTCTTTTACAGAGATAATTTTTTCAGCCAAATATGCTTTAGTTCCTGCAAAAGAAAAACCATGAGTAAAGTCACCTTTTGCAGCATTAAATAAAGCTTCTGCAATACAAAACTGTGATTTTTTATAATCACAGGTTTTTAAACATTTCCATGAGCAATTAATAGGTTTCTGTTTTCCCAATTGGATTTCTTTAACAAAATCATTTGTAATTACCCTGCCCGGAAGACCAACAGGACTATCTATAATAGTAATGTCCTGTGGAGAACAAGAAATATAGTTTTGTTTAAATTTTTCAGAAACATCGCATTCGTTTGTTGTAACAAACCGCGTCCCCATTTTAACTGCTTTTGCACCCACATTCATTATATCAAACATATCTTTTCCTGTATAGATACCTCCGCCTGCAATAACAGGGATTTCTATCCCGTATTTTTGTTCAAAGAAATCTATTTCATTTACTGTTTCTTTAACAATTGATGACAATAAGATTTTTGGAATAAATCCATCTTTTTTCTTAAATCCGAGATGACCGCCTGCCATAGGTCCTTCCACAACAACAGCATCAGGCACACGATTATATTGCTCCGACCAACGACGGAAGATTAATTTTGCTGCTCTTGCAGATGATACTTTTGGAATAAATTTTGTCGAAGTATTTTCTAAAAGATAAATTGGTTTTTTTAAAGGCAATCCTGCTCCTACAATTACAACATCTATTTTTTCTTCAAATGCCACCTTTAATAAATCTTCATAATCTGTAACAGCCATCATAATATTTGCACCAATTATTCCATCAGTCTTTGCTCTTGCTTTTCTGATTTCTTTTCTAAAAGCTATTTTATTTGCTTTCTTAAAATTTTTTCTGTAATTGGGTTCTGTCATTCCAATACCTACTGCTGAAATAACACCAATTCCTCCTTCGTTAGCTACTGCTGATGCTAAGCCCGAAAGTGAAACGCATACTCCCATCCCACCTTGAATTATGGGTAGTTTTACTTTTAAATTCCCTATTTGTAATTCTTTCATATTTCTTTTAAATTTTTGTTTTATCATTTACATCAGACAAAACTACTCTTGATAATTTGTTAAAAGAAATTTTAGGTATTAGCAAATATAAAATAGGGGCGTATAATAAAATTAGGGGCGAAAGTATGTTATTCAGGGGCGAATAATAAAATATTTATATCATACTTTTAAAAACGTCAATATATTTTTGAGATACCAAGACAGGAAAATCAATGTTTTCAAAATATAATTGATAACCCTGGGAATTTCCTTGTATCTCTTTAATATGATTAACATTTACAATAAATGTTCTATGACATCGAAAAATGAAATCAAAATCCTTTACCAATTCCTCTGACTTTTTTAAAGAGCTTCTGACCATTTGCTCTTTTATTTTTCCATCACTTTTGTAATAAATATCTATGTAATTATCTGCAGATTTTATTAACACCAGTGCATTGGCTTTTATAATCAAATTATCATTTTTATAATCTGATTCAAAATGAATTAGTCGCTCTTTTTGTTGTTTGTTTTCAATTAACTTTTTATTTAACTGTTGTGCAGATTTCAGATGAGAACGCAGCAATCTGTCTTGATTTATTGTAATAAGAACTGCAACAGTAAGAAAACCCAATAAAATAATTTTAATAATAGATGAAAAATTGATATCAACTTTCCCTATTATTTGAGAATAAAAAATAAAATCAGAAGCTGAAATTGTCATGAGTATCCATATATCCCAAATTATTTCTCTTTTTATATTCCATACATTATTATAAAAAATTTTAGGAAATAAACTTGGAAGCACAATTAAATTTATACTAAGCACCAAAAATGTGGAAGCTGCTAAACCTGATACAATATAAAAAATTTCTTTTTTTGTTAACGACCATATTTCTATTGGTTGAAAAAGTAATAAAAATGCTGAGATGCCTAAACTGATAAATAAAATAATTATAGCATTATGCTTTAAATCATCATTAAAAGGATATGGTTTATTTAAAAATTTAAACATATTTAAGACTTTTTTTTTATGTGTTTCTTAAGTTTGTTTTTGAATTAGATTTTTCCTAATCAAAAATATAATGTAAAAGTATATTTTTTTATAAATATCTCAACATAAATTTCAGAATTTTATAGTTTATTGAACTAACTTTATAATCAAAAACAAATTAAAATGATAATGCCATAATCAGAAAAATTAAATAATATTTTTATTTTCGTAATCTAAATTAATATAATTTTTAAAGATGAAAAAAACATTTACATTAATAATTTCATTATTTATAGTAAACACTTTAATTTCGTGTACAACAGCAGTAATATCAGGCAAATATACAAATGATGGCCGTCCGCTAATTTGGAAATTAAGAGATTCGCATAGCTTGGAAAACAAGATGATGTATTTTAATGACGGCAGATACGATTATATTGGATTAGTCAATTCCGAAGATATTACAGGAAAAGAAATATGGGCTGGAGCTAATTCAAAAGGTTTTTCAATAATGAATAGCGCTTCATATAATGTAAATTTAAAAGATACTACTTCAAAAAAAGATTGTGAAGGTTATTTTATGAAATTAGCACTTAAAAACTGCGCCACTCTTGAAGATTTAGAAAATTTACTTGATACTATATCCAAGCCAAGGGGATTAGCTACTCATTTTGGCGTTATTGATGCAAGAGGAGGAGCTGCAATTTATGAAGTAAATAATTACACATATACAAAATTTGATGCAAATAATTCTGAAGAAGCACCTAATGGATACATCATACGAACAAATTTTTCATTCACAGGGAAAAAAGATACCGGCTATGGTTTTATTCGTTATCAAACAGCAAAAGAATTATTTCATCAGGCAGATTCAATGGGACAATTAAATTATAAAACCATTATTAAGGATTTTTCCAGATGTCTAAAACATTCTCTTACAAATAAAGATTTCAGAAAAGAATATGAAAAAATTCCTGAAGGGAAAAATTTTATTAATTCCGGTGATTTGATAACACGAAATTCATCAGCATCAGCAATAATTATTCAAGGAGTGAAAAATGAAGAACCTGGTGATTTAACTACAATCTGGTCAATAGTTGGTTACCCTAATACTTGTGTTGCTTTACCACTATGGGTTAGAGGTGGTAAAAATTTACCGCCAATTTTAATGGCTGATAAATCCGGATTTTCTCCTTTAAATAAAAAGGCATTAGAACTTAAAAATCAAGTTTATCCTATAAAAAGAGGTTCGGGAAGTAAATATTTGTTGATTTCTAAACTTATTAATTCTGAAGAAAGCGGAATAATTCAAAAAATTGAAAAAGCAGAAAAAAATATTTTTATAAAAACTGAGGAAAAACTAAAAATCTGGAGAAAAAAACCTCCAAAACAAATAGAAATCACAGAATTTTATAATTGGCTTAACAAATTTGTTATTAATACTTATTCAACTGAATTTAATATTGAATTATGAAAAAAACAATATTTTTATTTTTAACCTTAATATTTGCAATAACTTCCTGTCAAAAACCAAATAATAATACTATTAAAGTTGGTGTATTTGATAAAAATGGAGACAGCCCATATTGTATTACTGATGCTATTGAAGCATTAAAAATTGATAAAGATATTGAAGCATTAAGAGTTTCTGCTGCTGATATTGTTTCAGGAGCAGCAAACGACATTGATGTATTTCTTTTTCCCGGGGGTAGTGGTAGAAACGAAACTGCAAGTTTAGGTGAGCTGGGACAAGAAAAAATTATAAACCTTGTAAAAAAACAAGGAAAAGGTGTAGTTGGAATATGTGCCGGAGCATATATACTTTCTGAAACTCCTGATTATCCTTCATTATCATTAAGTGGTGCAGAAGCAATAGATATTGAACACGATCACAGAGGTCACGGTATAGTAAAATTCCGTTTAACAAAAGAAGGAGAAAAATTATTTCCGGAACTAAAAGAAAATAAAATTTGCTATTCTCAATATTATGAAGGCCCTGTATTAATTCCTGCAAAAAATTCAAAATATAAATATAACAAATTAGCAACAATGCTAAGCAATGTTCATACTGTTGAAGGTGCGCCTTCTAATATGACAAATAATAAACCTTTTATAATTATAACTAATGTTGAAAAAGGGAAAACTGCCTCTGTTGTTGGTCATCCTGAAGCTACTCCCGGTATGCGTTGGATTATTCCTCGATTAGTAAGAATTGTTGCAGATAAAAAAATTATTCCTTACAAAAAAAATGTTGTACGACCTGATATTTATAATAAAGAGATGCTTCTAACTTCTGACTTAAAAATAAAACAACAGAAAGCTTATGATAATTTGATAAAATCAAAAGAAGAAAAACTAAAAGCAATGAAAGATTTAGTTGATATGTGTGCCTGGTCAATGAAAAAATATATTCCTCCAATGATTAGGGATAAAGATTTTGAAGTAAGATTATTAGCAGCAAAACTCACTGTTTATTTGGAAAGAACCGATGCTATAAAAGATTTGGAAGCGGCTGTAAAGAATGAAACAAATAAACAGAACAAAAATCTATTAAATGAACAATTACAATTGTTAAAAAATATTTTGGCTGAATAAATAAAATATCCCCCTGCCATTCTTTTTATTACAAAAATTGTAAATTCAATTCTTTTAACTTTAGTATATAAAAATACTATCCTTAAGGAATAAATGTTTTATCTATTGTTTAGTTTTTTTTAAAGATAAAAAAACTAATTTTGTTTCCAAAATTATAGAATTGATATTTATTTCTTTTTATGCAAAATCAAGACAAAAAATCTCTTTTAAAACAATATTCAAAAGCTATCTGGATTACAGGGCTGCCCTGTTCAGGAAAAACATCAATTTCCATAGCTTTGAAAAAAAAATTATCTAAAGAAGGCTTCTTTTCAGTAATTTTGGATGGAGATGTTATCAGAAAAGGGATTAACAATGATTTAAATTTTTCTGAAAAGGATAGAATCGAAAACATCAGACGTGTTGCTGAAATATCAAAAATTTTTATTAATAATAATGTTATCACTATCAATGCCTTTATCAGTCCTACTGAAAATATAAGAAATATGGCTGCTAAAATTATTGGAAAAGATAACTTTATAGAAATTTTTGTTAACTGTCCTGTTGAGATTTGTGAAAAAAGAGATGTTAAGGGTTTATACAAAAAAGCCCGTAATGGCGAAATTAAAAATTTTACGGGTATTGATTCTGTCTATGAAAATCCTGTAAATCCTGATTTAATAATAAATACTGATAAATTATCAATTGATGATTCTGTTAATAAAATATATGAATTTATTAAAAATATAATAAAATTAAACTATAAATGAAGAGATATAATATAAATCATATAAGGGAACTGGAGTCAGAAGCAATTTTCGTTATGAGGGAAGTTGCTGCTCAGTTTGAACGTCCTGTGCTACTTTTTTCAGGAGGCAAAGACTCCATTGTCATGGTTCATCTCGCATTAAAAGCGTTTTATCCTGCTAAACTGCCATTTCCTTTATTACATATTGATACAGGCCATAATTTTGTTGAAACACTTAAGTTCAGAGATAACTTGGTGAAAAAAATTAATGCCCGTTTAATTGTCGGGTCTGTTCAGGAATCTATTGATAACGGAAGGTCTGTTGAAGAAAAAGGTTATAATGCCAGCAGAAATATTCTTCAAACAACTACTTTATTAGATACTATTGAAAAATATAAATTTGATGCTGCTATTGGCGGTGCCAGACGTGACGAAGAAAAAGCCAGAGCAAAAGAACGTTTTTTCTCTCATAGAGACGAATTCGGACAATGGGATCCTAAAAATCAACGCCCCGAACTCTGGAACATATTCAACGGCAGAAAAAATATAGGAGAACATTTCAGAGTATTTCCGCTTAGCAATTGGACTGAAATGGATGTGTGGCAGTATATCCTAATGGAAAATATTGAATTGCCTAATTTATACTTTACTCACGAAAGAGAAGTCTTTAACAGAGATGGTGTATGGCTCGCCAAAGCTCCTTTTATGAAACTTAAACCTAATGAAAAATATGAAACAAAAAAAGTTCGTTGCAGAACTATTGGCGATATCACATGCACAGGCCTAACACTTTCTACAGCTGAAAATATTGAAGACATTATTCGCGAAATTGCTGCTACCAGAATTACCGAGAGAGGTGGTAGATTTGACGATAAACGCTCAACCTCTGCTATGGAAGACAGAAAAAAACAAGGTTATTTTTAAAAATTTAATGACTATGACTGAAGAAAATAAAATTTTTAATAAGGCATATTTGGATATGGAGTTGTTACGATTTACAACTGCAGGTAGTGTTGATGATGGTAAAAGCACTCTCATTGGCAGACTGCTTTACGATAGTAAATCAATTTTTGAAGACCAACTCGAAGACGTTAAAAAAGCCAGTATTCAAAAAGGTAATAAATTTGTTAACCTTGCTCTGCTAACCGATGGACTCCGCTCCGAACGCGAACAAGGTATAACCATTGACGTGGCTTACCGGTATTTTGCCACTCCTAAACGTAAATTTATTATTGCTGATACTCCGGGGCATATTCAATATACCAGAAATATGGTTACAGGCGCATCTACTGCCAATGCAGCTATAATTCTTATTGATGCACGAAACGGTGTTACAGAACAAACTTTTCGTCATTCTTACATTTCCTCTCTACTTCAAATTCCGCATATCATCATATGCGTTAACAAAATGGATCTTGTTGATTATAACGAAGAAAAATTTACTGAAATAAAAAACGATTTTGAAGCTTTCGCATCTAAATTATCTGTCAAAGACATTCAATTCATACCAATCTCAGCTTTAAAAGGAGATAATGTTGTTAAGAAATCACAAAATATGCCATGGTATTTTGGAGGAACATTATTATATACCCTTGAAAATATGCACATTGGCAGTGATTATGATTTCGAAAATGCTCGTTTCCCTGTTCAATATGTTATCAGACCTCAATCAGAAGAATACCACGATTACAGAGGTTATGCAGGCAGAGTTGCCGGCGGAATATTTCATAAAGGTGACCTCATTAAAATTTTACCATCAGGGTTTACTTCTACTATAAAATCTATTGATACGTACAATGGTGAGCTTGAGGAAGCATTTCCTCCTTTATCTGTTGCTCTGAGCCTTGACGGAGACTTTGATATTAGTAGAGGCGATATGATTGTAAAAGCTAATAATGGTCCTAAACAGGGTCAGGATATTGATATCATGATGTGCTGGATGAACGAAAAACCTCTACAATTAAGAACAAAATATGTATTAAAACACACTTCTAATGAAGTTAGATGCATGGTTAAAAAAATTAAATATAAAGTTAATGTAAACACTTTAGATAAAATTTCTGAAGACAAAAACATTAAATTAAATGACATTGCCTGTGTTTCCCTGCGTACTACAAAACCTTTATTTTTTGATTCATATAGTAAAAACAGAATTACCGGCAGTTTGATTTTAATTGACGAAGCTACTAACGAAACTCTTGGTGTTGGCATGATTAAATAATAAAAACTTATCATAAGATGAACACTTATTTCAAAACAAATAATTGGAAAATAATTTTATTCGCTGTAGCTATTATAATTGTTACAACCTCTTTATGGTATTCAAATATTTTTGCACATAAAGTTGCAAAAGAAGAAAGAAAAAATATTGAAATATGGGCTGATGCTGTTCATAGAAAAGCCAGCTTAGTAAAATATACAGAAGACTTTTTCGAGAAAATTAAAATTGAAGAACGTAAAAGAGTAAAACTATTAGCAGAAACTTATGAAAGGGTTAACAAAGAAAATAATTCTAATGCTTTAACTTTTTACTTGAAAATTATTTCTAATAATACTACTATCCCTGTTATTCTTACTGATGATAAGGGGAATATTACTGAATGTAGTAATGTTGATTTTGATGAAGATACTGTCAAAGTTTTAAAAGGAGAACTAAAAAAAGAATTTTCTGTTTTTAGACCTATTAAAATTAATTATTATGCAGGGAAAAAATTTTATCTTTATTATAAAGAGTCAAAATTATATTCTGAACTTAGAGATGTATTGAATGACCTTGTTCAATCATTTTTTTCAGAAGTTGTGATTAATTCTGCTTCAGTACCTGTTATTATTACTGATAGCACAAAAAATAAAATTATCACCTACGGAAATATCAAATCTGAAAAATTTAATAATCTCAAATACAGAAAAAAAATATTTTCGGAAATGGTATCTGAAAATCTGCCTATTGAAATTGATATATCAGGTTTAGGGAAAAGATATATCTTTTATAAAAACTCTACATTATTAACAGAATTAAGATATTATCCTTACATACAATTTGGAATAATAGGTATATTTCTTTTTATTGCCTACACACTTTTCAGCACTTCGCGTAAATCGGAACAAAATCAGGTTTGGGCAGGGCTTGCCAAGGAAACAGCGCATCAGCTCGGCACCCCCCTATCTTCTTTAATGGCTTGGGTAGAAATTCTTAAACTCAAAAATGTTGATGATGAAACTGTCAAGGAAATTAGCAAAGATGTTCACAGATTAGACACTATTACTAAACGATTCTCTAAAATTGGCTCTATACCCATACTTAAAAATGAAAACATTGTTGGTGTCATTTATGAATCAATAACTTATTTAAAAACAAGAACTTCAAAAAAAATAAAATTTTTTGTAAACAAATCCGAAAACCAAAATATAATTATTCCTGTCAATCTACATCTTTTTGAATGGGTTATTGAAAACATTTGCAAAAATGCTATTGATGCTATGAGTGGTGTGGGTATTATTAATTTCAATATCTCAGAAGACGATAAAAGAGTTTTTATTGATATTTCCGATACAGGAAAAGGCTTATCAAGAAGAGATTATAAAAAAATTTTTAATCCCGGTATTACAACTAAAAAAAGAGGCTGGGGTTTAGGTCTATCTCTTACTAAACGTATTATTGAAGAATATCACTCGGGAAAAATTTTTGTAAAAAATTCTACTCTCGGTAAAGGCACTACTTTCAGAATAATATTAAAAAAATCTTAATGCAAAATGAATTAAAAAAACAGCCTGAATTTTGTCCATTACACTAACTTTTAAAATAAGCTTTCATTATTTTATTAATATATAATATATTTGTCCATAATATTTATTTTTATAAAAAACCGGGATAAAAGAAAATTTTCCTTTCCCGCCTTCCAATAAATTTATTTCAAATTCAGTTTTTTTTCTTTCTTTTAAAGCTTTAATAAATTTTTTATCGTGTTTTTTCTTAATGTCATACTTATAATTTTTAAAACTGTTTTCAATGGGATAACCAAAACGATTAACAATATTTGTATCAATATACTGAACACTGTATATTTCAAAATATCTATCATAAAAAAACTATAATTTAGCACTTATTCCTGCGAGAAAATTAATGCCTGCTTGTGGAAAATATCCATCCATTACATAATGTTTGTTCTCATAATAATACCTGTAAACCCAGGCATTAGTTTCATATTCTTCGCTGAATAAATTATTGATAACAACATTAAAATCTATTTCTTTGATAAATTTCGGATAAAAACGATAAACAAAATTTATATTATTAACAAAATACGGGTCAAGGCTTCTGTCTTTGCATGATGTATTATCAATAAATTGTCGTCCCACATATTTTGAGATGAATTTAAATTCAAGATTTTTTTTAGCAGAATATGAAATTATGCTTCCCGCAATAATATCCGGTGAAAAAGAAAGGTCTGTTGTGCCTAAGTTCTTTACTATCTGTGTATAAGGATATGACCAGTTATCAACATATTCAGTAAAATTCTTTATTTTGTTTTTGCTAAAACTCGCATTAATATCCCATTTTAAATTTTTGTTAAATATTAATTCTGAAGATAATTCCAATCCCATTCTGTAACTCTTCGGTACATTAGTCATAATAGCAGCGCCAACATTATTAATTTTTCCTGTAAGCACTAACTGATTTTTATAATTCATATAATAAAAATTAGCATCTATTTTAAAATTATTTGTTTTTAAAGAATATCCTATTTCATAATCTAAAAGTTTCTCGCTTTCAGGGATATTTCCATTGTCAGCATCACAATAATTCGATCTGTTTGGTTCACGGTTAGAAATTGCAAAAGAAAAATAAGCATCCTGATTATCATTTATCTTGTAAAATATACCTGCTTTAGGATTAAGGAAGTTAAAATTGTGCTCCTGAGTAAGATTACGTAAATCATCATGATTGCCATCTATTGAATAATTGACTTTGCGATATTGAATATCTCCATAAAGATTCAACCTATCTGTCAAGCTATAATTAATCTTGCCGAAAATATTAAAATCTCTTTTCTTTCCGTTATTAAAATACCATTGGTAATCTTTAGCCCCGTTGCTTGCATACTGAGCCCAGATAATCCTTCCAAAATGATCGCCGTCATATTTATTCCATGCTCCGCCTATATAAGTTTGTATATTATTTTTATGATAATTCAATGAATATGTTAACCCGTAAAAATCGTTATCAAGCCATTTTTGCTGAATTAAATCTGTTCTTAAAATTGTATCAGAACCAATTATTACATTGTTAAGCAAATAATCGGAAAATTTTCTGTTTTCTTTATATTGTTCATAATAACCCTTACCTTGAATTAAAAATAATGCAGTATTAAAATTAAGGTTCTCGTTAATTTCTTTAGAATAATGTAATTGATAATGTGTCTGAATATAATTATCAGTTTCATTGTCATAGGTATAGGGATTATAAGTACGATTTGTTTTTAACGAATCTTTGGGAATTCCATTCCATGCCTGGTAAGTTTTTTCTTTGCCTGATGAAATTATCAGTTTAACAATACTCTTTTTACCATAATAAGATGCTGAAGTATAAAAAGATTTAAGGTCTGAAAATGCCCTGTCAACATATCCGTCAGAGGATATTTTTGATAGTCTGCCGTCGAAGCACCATTTTCCATTAATAAGACCTGTACCAAAAGAAACATTATTTTTAAAAGTGTTAAATGAACCGGCAGAAGAGTTTATCTCTGCATAAGGTTTAGGTTGTAGTTTTAAAGTTTGAATGTTAATGCTTGCTCCAAAAGCTGCAGCACCATTTGTTGAGGTTCCAACGCCACGCTGAATTTGAATGTTATTTATTGAAGAAGCCAAGTCAGGCATATCGACCAGAAAAGTGCCTTGTGACTCAGGGTCGTTCAAAGGCACACCGTTTATTGTAAAATTTATCCTTGTCATATCAGTGCCTCGTATTCTTAAGGCTGTGTATCCTATTCCAGCTCCTGCATCCGATGTTGTTACTATTGACGGCGTTGTTTCCAATAAAGCAGGCAAATCCTGCCCCAGATTAATTTTTTTAATATCTTTTTTAAAAATATTTTTAAATGTTGTAGGAGATTTTTCATTGGCTTTTATCGCCCTGATAATAACCTCATCTTCCATAACAGGACTATTTTCCATACTGAAATTTATCTCCTCATTTTTTTCGACAGTAACAATTGTTTCAATGGTTTTATAACCGAGATAACTAACCCTAAAAGTGTATTTACCCCTTTTAAGATTATTTACAGAATAATTTCCGTTAGCATCTGTAATGGTAGATTTAAAATTATCTTTCAGAATAATATGAGCATCTGAAAGTTTTTTACCCGAATTTTTATCAGTAACAGACCCTGAAACTGAAAATTGTGAAAACACTGCAAAAGGCATACATGCTAGCAGCATAGCTAAAATAAAAACATTTGATTTCATAAAATTGATTTTTTAAGTTATACATAAAAAACCAACAGAGGAAATTTTCCGTAATCTTTTTTTCCCTTCGCCGGCATTACCCGGAGCAGGTTCAAAGAGTATATTCTCAGCCCGTAATTTATGGGCACCCCTATTGGAATAATTATTGCAAAAGTATACATAAAATTTTTAAACAAAAATTATTAATAAAAATATCTGTTAAAAAAATTATTCAACAAAAATCACACTAAAAGGACTTCTAATAAATAGTGCTATTATTAAATCGTTTTTTTAACTAACATATAATACCTGTGAAATTTTTTTTTAAAAAAAAACTACATCTTTAGTTGCATAACTATAAAATTAGTTATATATTTGTGAAATATTTATATTTTTTTACAATAATCAACTAAAAGTATAGTTATATAACTAAAAAGAAATTATAAAAACAATTTATTGATGAAAGAATTAACAAAAGCCGAAGAGCAGATAATGCAGATATTATGGAAACTGAAGTATGCCTTTGTAAACGATATTATAGAAGAAATGCCAAATCCAAAACCTGCTTATAACACTGTTTCTACAATAGTAAGAATATTAGAAAAAAAAGAATTTGTTTCGCATAAAGCCTATGGAAGAACTCATCAATATTTTCCTTTGATAAAGAAAAAACAATATACAAAAACATATTTTAAAAAATTTGTGAATAATTATTTTGGTAATTCATATCAACAAATGGCTTCATTTTTTGCTAAAGACAATAAATTATCTGTAAAGGATTTGGAAGAAATAAAAACAATTATTGACAAAGAAATCGAAAAACAAAAAAAATAAAGAATGGATTTTATTATCACATATTCATTAAAGTCTATATTTTGCATGAGCATATTTTATTTGATGTACACTATGCTTTTGAGAAAAGAAACATTTTTTAAACTTAACAGAATAATACTTTTATCGTCTTTTATTTTTTCAATAATTACTCCTTTTTTTCAATTTTCATTCAATACAGAAAAAATACCTGTAAATTATTATTATACATTAAATCAGGTAAATGTTTTTGCAAATAATACTCAAGAATATCAGCAAAGTATATTTAATACATCATCAATTTTTTTAATAACCTTTTTATCAATATCATGTATATTTTTAATAAATTTTTTCATACAAATAATAAGGATAAAGAAGTTAAAACATCAAGGGGTAATAATAAAACTAAGTAATTATAATATTGTTTACGTTGATAAAAAAATTTCGCCATTCACTTTTTTTAACACAATATTTATTAATAAAAATGACATTACTTCTGAAAGCACAGAAGATATAATTATACACGAATTGATTCATATCAATGAATTTCACAGCATTGATATCATGATAATTGAAATAGTTAAAATTTTTCAATGGTCTAATCCATTTATCTATTTATTTAAGAAGTTAATAATAGAAACTCACGAGTATTGTGCAGACAGCGGAGTTGTCGAAAAAGGAATAAACAAAAATAAGTATCAAATTTTATTATTAAAACATATATTAATAAAAAATGACATTTATTTTATAAATAATTTTAGTAAATCATTAATTAAAAGGAGGTTAAAAATGTTAAACAAAAAGAAATCTAAAAAAATTATCGGGTTAAAAACTTTGATAGTTATTCCTGTCAGTATTTTTTTAATTTTCGCTTTAGCGTGTACAAACAGTAAAAAGGAAAATAAAAAAATAAAAGAGACAAAAATTGAAGAAACAAAAAAAGTTAAAACCATTGAAACAGCAGTAAAAAACGACTCTGTATATCTGGTAGTAGACATAGTTCCAAAATTTCCAAATGGCGAAAAAGCAAGATTAAATTATATTGCAAGCAATATTAAATATCCAAAAGAAGCGAGAGAAAAAGGTATTCAAGGTACAGTGTATGTTACATTTATTATTGAGGCTGATGGTTCAGTAACAAATGCAAGAATATTAAGAGGTATAGGTGGTGGTTGCGATAAAGAAGCTTTAAGAGTAATAGAAAATATGCCAAAATGGATAGCCGGAAAACAAGATGGAAAACCGGTAAGAGTTCAATTTAATATGCCAATTAAATTTAGTTTAGAAAAATAAAAAAGGAGGGATTGATTAGTGTTTGTCCATAATGTCCAAGTTCATTATTATTCCCCGGTACGTATGGTACGTGGGAAACTCATCTTTAAAACATCGAAACGAATTCAAACATTCTAAACTAAACACTTATAGACAGACACTAATCAATCTCTATTTATTATTCTGCTTTTTCTGATCCCCAGTCAAAATTATATAAACCTTCTCGGAGGCGTTTTTCCTTTTCCTCTGGTGTTAACTTTTCATATTCTGCTCTTGCTTTTTCATATCTTTTTCTTTCAGCTTCCTCAATTTTCTGTTTTGTTTCTATATATCTTTTTTCGATTTTAGATTTTAAGAAATTTGTTGCAACAGAAGGAAAAAGTTCAAGAAGTAATTCTTCTTTATAATTTTTAGCTAATTTTTCACCGCCAAACTCTAATAAAGATGGATTCTCTTGTTTTTTATAATTAGAGCTATCATAAGGTATTTCCTTTTCGGAACCTGTAATTTTTTTTCTGAATTTAGGATCAATCGGCAAAGGTGTTTTACCATACAAACCTTTAACAAGATTTACAAACTGCACAGAAGTTTCTGTATAAAAAGGATTGTTGTTATTTGTATCAACAACACAATTAACAGCCTGCACACCCACAATCTGACTTGAAGGAGTAACAAGAGGAGGACAGCCTGCATCTACTCTAACCATTGGAACTGTACTTAATACTCGTGGAAATAGTTTTTCCATTTTCATATGTTTAAGCTGGGCGAGCATATTTGTGTACATACCTCCGGGTATTTCAGCTTGTTTTACCATTTCATTAGGTTTCGGAAAATTAAAATAATCCTCAATCTTATGTGTTACTTTTAATAATTTCTCTTCATTATCATTTTTAGCAAATTCTATTGCTTCATCAAATAATTTATCAATATTAACAGGAAGCTTATCTTTAGTGATATCAAAATCAATAGGAAATTGCTTATAAGAGTCAAACTCTGCTAATTGTTGACGAATAATTTTTAATTTTTTATTAATTTTAACAATGGCTTTAAGATTTAAACCTGTGTCAAGGCCTAATTTGTCAGCAAAGATTTGTACCAATTCCACGGCGGGAGCAGCAGAACCGCCTGCAAAATTCATAATATTGGTGTCAACAATATCAACATCATTAATCATAGCCATAAGCACAGATGCAAGTCCAAATCCCGGAGTACAATGAGTGTGATAATCAATGGGTATATTAAGTTCATTTTTTAATGCACGAACCATTTTACCTGCAATAGTCGGAGGAATTAAGCCCGCCATATCTTTTATAGTAATGATGTCAGCACCAAGCTCTTCCATAAGTTTTGCTTTCTGAACAAAATAGTCTATGGTAAAAATATCCTTTGGAATTTTTTTCCCTTTAAGCAGATATTTTACTTTTTGAGCAGGTGTAAATTTAGGATCAATAGTATAGCAAACAGCGCAATCAGCAACACCACCTGCTTCTTTAATGTATTTGATAGTAGATTTCATATTGTCAACATCATTCAAACAATCGAATATTCTCATAATGTCAACACCTGATTTAACGGCATTTTCGTTAAAACCTTTTATAACTTCATCAGGATAAGGATTATATCCGAAGAGGTTTCTTCCACGTGATAAGGCAGTAAGTTTAGATGAGTCGCCAATACCGGCTTTAATTTTCTCTAATCTGTCCCAAGGATTTTCATTAAGGAAACGCATCACAGAATCAGGTACTGCCCCTCCCCATACTTCCATAGCATAAAAATTTGCCTGTTTAAATAATGGTAAAACTGTATCTATTTGTTCTTGTCTTACTCTGGTTGCAAATAACGACTGTTGTCCGTCTCTTAACGTTAAATCACGAATTAATAATTTTTTCATCTGTTTAAACTTTAATAAAATCTTTCAAAGAGTTATATATTTTATTCTTTTTATAACTCTCTTTCTAAATAAAAAGTTACAAAATTACATTTTGTTATTATAAATAATGCATTTTTTCATAAAAAATTATGATAAATAACTAATATATTCTTTGATTACAAAAATCTTACTTTAAAAACCTTTTATTAAAGCTAATAATTTTTATTTTTGCATCTTAATCGGGATGTAGCGCAGTCAGGTAGCGTACTTCGTTCGGGACGAAGGGGTCGCGAGTTCGAATCTCGCCATCCCGACTTTTTTTTATAACAATTATTCCCTTAAAAATTAGTCACCTTAAAAATTTTAAAAAAATACAGTTATAATATTTTATTTGTCTTTTATTTGCAGTATGAGAAAGCAATTTAACATTACAGGTTTATTTTATGAAGATCAGGGCTATAAATTCAGAAAATTTTTGAATATCAAAAAGAATAATTCCGTTAAAAAAAATCCTGATTTAATGGTTGTTATGATGAATCCCGGTTCTTCAAGACCTATTGACGGAATAGAAAATAATATTGTTGAAACAGATGCAATACCTGATAGAACCCAAGACCAAATAATGCGTGTAATGATAAATTGTGATTTCGACTTTGCAAGAGTTTTAAATCTTTCCGACTTAAGAGAGCCTAAAAGTTCTATTTTATACTCAAAATTCGAGGAACTTAAAAAACTTAAAATATCGCATTCTATATTCGACATAGAAAGAAAACAAGATTTTGAAGAACTTTTTGTAAAAGATATCCCGGTAATTTATGCATGGGGTGTTAGTAAAAAACTTGAAAAATTAGCAAAAATGACTATTAAACGAATTGGAGTAAAAAAACCAATCGGATTAAAAAAAGAAGGTGTTGATTATGCATATTATCATCCATTGCCACAAAACTACAACAAACAAAAAGAGTGGGTGAAAAATATTACTGAAATAATTAGTTTTAATAATATAGACACTAAATAATCGAACATATAATTCAATATTTTATTCTGTCAAAACATATTACGGGTTTTCATTTGTTAATAAAATTTTTTATTAATTTCGACATAATCATTTATCAATATCATGACATGAAAGAGAGAAAAACTTTTTATTGGTCAAATATAGAAGGTTGGGGTTCAATAATAATAAACATAATTTTATTTTTTATAAAATATTGGGCTGGAATACTTACAGGGTCAATAGCAATAATTGCAGATGCATGGCATAGCCTATCCGACAGCATCAGCTCAATAATTGTATTAACAGGCACAAAAATATCAAGAAAGCCGGCAGACAAAAAACATCCTTTTGGATATGGCAGAGCAGAGCTTATTGCTTCTGTAATTATTGGTGTCTTTCTAAGTGTTATTGCTTTTGAATTTGTCCTTAAAGGCATTGGAAGGTTAGAACAACATCAGGAAGTAGTTTATAATTTAACTGCAATTATTATAATAACAATTTCAATATTAATAAAAGAATTGCTTGCGGAATTTGCCTTTTGGACAAGCAAGAAGACAAAATTACAAGTTTTAAGAGCTGATGCCTGGCATCACAGAACAGATGCCATATCCTCAGCTGTAATATTATCAGGCATACTCCTTGGAAAACATTTGTGGTGGATAGACGGAGTCTTAAGCATTCTCGTAGCTATATTAATTTTCTATGCTGCTTATGAAATCCTTAAAGACGGGATAAGTCCTTTGATAGGTGAAGAACCTGACGAAAAATTAATTAGCCGGATATATTCCATTTCTAACGATGTTGCAGGCTTCGACACTCATATTCACCATCTTCACATACACAAATACGGAAGTCATATTGAGCTGACTTTTCATATTAAATTACCTAAGGATATGATTTTTGAAGAAGTTCACAATATCTCATCAAATATTGAAAACAAAATAAAAAAAGATTTAGATATTGATGCTACAATTCATATGGAGCCTTTATTAAATGATAAGGGATAAAGCCAAAATATTTTATAGAAATATTAAAAGATTAATATCTTTGCAAAACAATATCCGCCTCTTTAGCTCAGCTGGTAGAGCAGCTCATTCGTAATGAGCAGGTCATCGGTTCAAGTCCGGTAAGAGGCTCAAAAAAAAAGCCTGATGTAAATTTTCACATCAGGCTTTTTTATTTTAATTCTTATCCCTCTGTCCTTTGGACATCTCCCTTACAAGTAAGGGAGACAAGCTTCAACAAACTTACAGTATAAACAATATTTTCTACAAATAGTCTTTAAAATAATTTTCAATTTTCTGATACATATGTATTCTGTCTTTGCCTCTGACATTATGCCCATGACCTGGATATACAAAATAATCAACCTGGACATTATGTTCAATACAGGTTTTAATAAACCGGAGGCTGTTTTGCCACATAACCGTTGGGTCGGAAGTGCCATGAAGGATTAATAATTTTCCTTTTAAGTTGTCAACATAATTCAAAAGACAAGCATTTTTATATCCGATAGGATTATCCTGGGGTTTATCCATATAACGTTCACCATACATAACCTCATAATATTTCCAATCAATAACAGGACCACCTGCGCAAGCAACTTTAAATACACCCGGATTTTTCAGCGTAAGCGAGATAGTCATAAATCCGCCATAGCTCCAGCCGTCAACGCCAATGCGTGTAGTATCAACAAAAGGTAAAGTTTTTAAATATTCAACACCTTTCATTTGATCTTCAACTTCTACAGTGCCACAATTTCTGTATATTGCACTTTCAAAATCAAAGCCTCTGTTGGCAGAGCCTCTGTTGTCGAGAGTGAAAACAACATAACCTTTTTCAGCCATATAATTCAGGAATAAGCCTGCACCTCCCAACCATGAATTAGTAATTAATTGTGCATGAGGTCCTCCGTAAACATAAAGGAAAACAGGATATTTTTTTGTTGCATCAAAATCAATAGGTTTTATCATCCTGCAATATAAATCAGTACCTTCATTATTTTTTATAGTAAAAACAGACATCTCTCCTAATTTATAATCCTTCAAAGGATTTTTATCTGGTAATAATGTCTGCAATTTTTCACCTTTTGAATTTAATAAAAGATATTCTTTCGTAATATCAATGCTACTATAAATATCAAAAAGATATTTACCATTTTCATTTAAATAGGCAGTATGAGTTCCGTCATTATGAGAAATTTTATTAATTTTTAAATTTTTAATGTTTACAGAAAATAAATCTTTATTAAGAGGACTTATTTTTGTTGATGTAAAAAATACATAATTACCATGAATTCCAACAATACTGTTTACAAGCCATTTGCCTTTAGTAATCTGTTTCAATAATTTACCGTCAGTATTATACAAATACATATGTTTAAATCCATCTCTACGGCTAAGCCAGATAAATTTATCAGGGGAAGATTTCAAGAAATAGAGAGAGTTTTCAGGTTCAACATATTTTTTATTTTTTTCTTCAAAAAGAGTTTTAACAAAATCGCCTGTGGCAGCATTATATTTATTTAGCTTAAGATGATTTTGGTCACGATTGAGGATAGCAATGTAAATATATTTTTCATTAGGGTCCCAGGTAATACTGCAAAGATATTGTTCAGCAGGCTGGCCTGTTTTCATAAATACAGTTTTATTGGTAACAGGATTATAAACGCCAAGAGTAACCTGATGGCTTGTCATGCCTGCCATGGGATACTTAATATTTTCAACTGTTGCTATTCGTGTTGTAATATCAACAATAGGATAATCTGTAACCATGGTCTCGTCCATACGGTAATATGCAAGCAGATTGCCTTTAGGCGACCAGAAAATACCTCCATTTATTCCAAACTCATTACGATGTACTGCCTGACCATTTACAATCCCTTTATTTTTATCATTAGTTACAGGAACCTCATAACCATCAATTGAAACATATAAATTGTTTTCTTTTGTGTATGCAATTTTAAAATTATTTTCTTCTATCTCAACATTATTTGCTTTATCATCATATCTGTTCAACAACTTCAATTTTTTCTTATTAATATCAAAAGAAAACAGACAAGCTTGTTTTTTGAAAATAAATTCATTTTTATTAATCCATTTTATTGATGGAAAACCCTTTGATTCTTTAATACCAAATTCTGACAATAAAGGATTTAACTCATCTACTGATAATATTGTATCTCTTTTTTCTGAATTTACATTACCTTTGACGAGCTTGTTTTTAGCAATATAAGTAAAGTCATCAGAAGCGCCTTTCCATTTTAAATTTTTTAAAGAAGAAGGATATGTATCAGGATTCATCCAAACAGCATCTTTAAGAGTTAATAATTTATCCTGTGCTTTTACAGTGTTTAAAGTAAAAAAAAGCACTAATAAAAAAAAGTAATTTAAGATTCTTTTCATAATTTTTAATTGTTTTATAATATGTTAATATTTATTGTCTGTGCTAAAAATAATTATTTTTTGAAATGCCTATTCAAAAAATGTCTAAAAGAAAAAAAAATTTGCATTATCGGACAGACGCTATTTCAGAATGAACAGCTTTAGATATTTGAGATATCAACTCGGGATTTTTTTCAATAGCATTACCAACAACCACAACATCAGCGCCTGCTCTACAATCCTCAACAGCTTTTTCAGGAGTTCTAATTCCGCCGCCAATAATAAGCGGGATGGAAATATTTTGTTTTACTTTTGATATCATAGGTAAGGGCACAGGATTAATAGCCCCACTTCCTGCATCCACAAAAATAAATTTTAGACCAAGCATTTCGCCTGCAATAGCAGTACAAACAGCAATATCTTCTTTATCTGAAGGTATTGGTGTGGAATTGCTCATATACAATGCAGTTGTGTATTTACCACTCTCAATGAGCATATATCCTGTTGGGATAATCTCGAGAGAAGATTTTTTTAAAACAGGAGCTGCTATCATATGTTTTCCAATAAGCATCTCGGCATTTCTTCCGGATATCAGCGAAAGCAAAAGTATTGCATCAGCAGAATTACTTATTTGCATATTATTCCCCGGAAAAATTACAACAGGCAGGCTGCAATTTTGTTTTAAGAGTTTTATTGTTGATTCAAAATTATCATTTGTCAATAAACTGCCACCGACAAATATAAAATCAACATTTGCTGCTTCAGCCATCTTCGCAATTTTAACAGTATCTTCCGAAGAATTTTTATCAGGATCAACCAAAATAGCAAATTTTTTCCTTTTTTTTAAAAAATCGTTATAAATATTCATTTTTAATAATTTTAAAATACAGCTTCGGCAATTTTTTTAACAGATTTTCCTGCTCCCATAGTATAGAAATGTAAAACAGGAACATTATGTTTTATTAGATCTTTTGCCTGATAAATCGACCATTCAACACCCACTTGTCTAACTGCTTTATTATCTTTGCATTTAATCAATTCTTTTGATAAATCTTCAGGTAAGTCAACATGAAATCTCTGAGGTATGACATTTATCTGGTTCATCAGATTCAAAGGTTTTATGCCAGGGATGACAGGGACATTAATATCATTTTCTCTGCATAATTTTACAAAATCATAATACTTTTTATTATCAAAAAACATCTGAGTAACAATATAATCAGCTCCTGCTTCCACTTTCTTTTTCAAAAAATTAATATCAAACATAAGATTAGGCGCTTCGGAATGTTTCTCGGGATATCCTGCAACACCATAAGAAAAATTAGTATGAATAGCATTTTCAATATCAGAATCCAGATAAATTCCGTTATTCATATTATTAATTTGTTCGATAAGGTCGAGGGTATGAATGTGACCATTTTTTTCAGGGACAAAACTTTTATCTGTTCTTAGTGAGTCGCCACGCAAAACAAGAATGTTGTCAAGTTCCAAAAAATTAAGATCAATAAGCAAATTTTCAATTTCATATTTGGAAAAGCCGCTGCAAATAACATGAGGCACAACAGTAACATTATATCTGTGACTTATGGCAGCAGCCAAAGCAACAGTGCCGGGACGTTTACGCACAAATTTTTTTCTGATAAATCCGTTATCCATTTGCTTAAAAACTATCTCATCCCTATGTGAAGTGATATTTATATATTTCGGAGTAAACTCCATCAGACAATCAATAGTTTTATAAACTTTCCTGATATCATTGCCTTTAAGCGGTGGAAGAAGCTCAAAAGAGAAAAGAGTTTTATCTGCGTTTTTTATGTGATCTATAACTTTCAAAATAAATATTTTTTAATTATGATACAAATTTATCATTTTTTTTTAGATTTTTTAATGCCTTTATAAGCATTATGGTCGCGAAGCATAAAACAATTAGCCCAGCTTGAAGTATCTTTAAGTTCATTATTTATGATAGCAGCTTTTCTGTTCAGTAAACCTTCATCATTGCCGTTAAAGCGTTTATTTCTGTAATATGCTTTAACCCAGATACATTCCCTGCCTGTTTTGGTAACTTCACATTTATTTTTTAAGCTGCCGCCACAGGGGCCGTTACGTTGATTTTTCTCGCATTGCGACATTGGACAAAGATAAGTAATATCAGGCAATGAACAATCGCCGCATTCTTTGCATTTAAACAATAATCGTTTCCAAAATCTTTCATTGAAATATGATAAACGGTTTAATCCAGAAAAATGTTTCTTCTCAATAATTTTATAATATCCTTTAGAAAAATTAAAAAAAGGAGCATTATAATCGAAAAATAATTTATGCACTAATCTGCTAAACCTGTATAAAGGAGTAACATATTTTGAAAACAGAGGTTTTCTTTGTCTTAAATATTCAGGATTAATATTCTTAACATCAGACAATCCTGTTTTTTTATCTTTTTGAAAAAAATAAAATTCATTTTTCAAAGGGTAAGACATATCCTTTATAAAATTCAAATAATTTTCTTTAGAATATTGTTTTGATTTTTTAATTATCTCTATAAAATCTTCATATTTATTAATACCACCGAGGTAAGCACCCTGATAGCCCATAGCTTTAAAAGCAGCTATTTGTCGTGCTGCAAAATCAATAAAAAAAGCTTTTCCTTTGTCAGGAGAGTTTTTTTCTTTTCTTACTTTTTTTAATAATTCATCAGAAACAACACAACCGGGGATAACACCTTTGTTGAAAATGTTTGCAACACCATTTGACAAAAGATAGGAATATCCGATAAGAGGAACATTAATATTTTCTTTTTTAAGATAAGAAATAAGCTCATGTGATTTCCTGATGTTATACCCTAACTGTGAAATAATATATTCAGCACCTGAATTAATTTTAAGTTTTAATTTTTCGTATTGCATCATTTGCTCTGCCTCGCTGTATTTAAAAGGAGAGACAGCACAACCTGTAAAAAAGTTTGTTTTGTCGAGTTGCACAAAAGAACCGGGTTTTCTGCCATTAACTTTCAAACCCCTATTCATATCGTCAAGCATTTTAATAAGGCTTACAGAGTCGAGGTCGAAAACAGGCTGAGCAAGACCCGAATAACCTTCAACAGGATAATCGCCTGTGATAGCAAGCAAATTATTAAAACCTTTGCTGGCATATTTCCACGCAATACTTTCAAGACCGTTTCTGTTATGGTCTTTGCAGGTGATATGTATAACAACATTTTTGTTTTTTGCTAAAAGTTTCTCAGCCAAAAAATCAGGCGACATGGTTGGATTGCCACCTGCACTGTCGGTTATCGAAAACCAATCTAAATCAGGATTTTCAGACAAAGAATTAATTAAATTTAATTTTTTATCACTGTTATCCTGACTAATAATTCCTCTGGTATTGACTAATTCAACACCTATGCAAAATTTATCTTTATTGTTAAATTGTTCTTTTAAACTTTCCATTAATCAATTATATTAACTGATAAATATTCTTTAATTTTTTCAATGCTAAGATTTTTTCTCTTAGAATAATCTGTAATCTGTTCATGAGTAATTTTTCCTATAGAAAAATATTTTGAAGCATCATTAGCAAAATATAAACCGCAAACAGATGAAACAGGATACATTGCAAATGTTTCGGTTAATTTTACATTAATATTTTCTTCAACTTTTAAGAGTTCAAAAATTTTTGTTTTCTCAGAATGATCAGGGCAGGCTGGATATCCAATAGCAGGACGAATACCCTGAACTTTTGCTGAAAATAAATCTTTAATTTCAATATTTTCATCTTTAGCATAAGCCCAGAATTCTTTTCTGATTTTTTGATGTAATAATTCTGCGAAAGCTTCTGCTAACCTGTCAACAACAGATTGCAATAAAATTAGATTATAATCGTCGTTTTCATGTTTATATTTTTCAAGATATTTTTCAATGCCAAGACCTGATGTTAAAGCAAAAACACCAATATAATCGTTAATATTAGATTGTTTCGGGGCAATAAAATCTGCTAATGACAAATTCGGCATATTATTATTTTTTACATTTTGCTGACGTAAATTGCAAATTGTTGTCAAAACATTTTCTCTTGATTTATCAGAATATATCTCAATATCATCGCCAACACTATTGGCAGGGAAAAGACCAAAAACAGCTTTTGCTTTTATTATTTTCTTTTCAATTATTTCATCCAAAATTTTCTGAGCATCATCAAATAATTTTTTAGCCTGAGCCGATTTGTTTTCATCATCATCAAAATTATTAGAAGCACCTTTTAGCTCCCAGGTTTTATAGAAAAATTTCCAGTTGATATATTTTTTTATTTCTTTAACAGGATAATCTTCAAAAACTTTTATCCCT
>JAGGUV010000070.1 GCA_021158345.1 Bacteroidales bacterium | reverse complement strand
GATAATTATTATCTCCCTAATCTTACTGCTTATAACGAAACATGTGCTTCTGTTGCTAATATGCTTTGGAACCAACGTATGTTTCTGTTATATGGCAATGCAAAATATATTGATGTTTTGGAAAAGACATTATACAACAGCTTTCTTGCAGGTGTATCAATTCATGGCAATAAATTTTTCTATTCAAACCCGTTGGAATCTGACGGCGGTCATGAACGAAAACCATGGTTTAGCTGTTCATGCTGCCCTACTAACGTTGTCCGTTTTGTCCCTTCTCTACCGGGATATGTTTATGCTCATAAAGATAATGAATTGTTTGTAAATCTTTTTATTGGCAATAAAGCAAAAATTGATATGAATTTCGGTGAGCTTAGTGTTTCACAAACTACAAATTATCCATTGGACGGAAATGTTAAAATAAATATCAATCCTAAACAAAAAACAAATTTCACAGTATCAGTCAGAATACCGGGATGGATAAATAATCCTTTGCCCGGTAACTTATACCATTATTTGAATGAATCAAACAATAATGTAACAATAAAAGTTAATGATAAAATTGTTAAGTATGATTTGAAAGATTCTTATGCAAAAATTTCAAGGACATGGCAAAAAGGAGATGTTATTGAGATTAATTTTCCTATGACTGTGAGAAAAGTTATTGCAAACGATAAAGTTAAAGAAGATCGCGGGAAATTTGCAATAGAAAGAGGTCCTATTGTTTATTGTGCTGAATGGGTTGATAATAATGGTAAAGCGCGAAATCTACTATTAAACAAGAACAGTTCATTCTCTGTTGAATATAAAAATAATTTAATTGATGGTATTGACATTATTAAAGGACAGGCAACAGCATTGTCAGAAAATAAAAATCATAAGATAATAAAGAAGAAACAAAGTTTTACAGCCATCCCTTATTATGCTTGGGCGTACAGGGGTAGTGGAGAGATGAGTGTTTGGTTGCCGTACGAAGAATCAGCTGCAAATCCTGTTCTTCCTCCAACAATAGCATCAGAGAGCAAGGTGTCGGCATCGTATTATTACGATAAACTTACAGCTGCCAATGATCAGCTTATCCCTAAAAATTCTAATGACCACAAAATACCAAGATTAACATTCTGGGATCATAAAGGGACAACAGAATGGGTACAATATGATTTTAAAAAGGAAACTTTTGTAAGTTTCATACATGTTTACTGGTTTGATGATGGACCAAATGGAGGCTGCCGTATCCCGAAAACATGGAGAATATTATATAAAAAAGCCGGTAAATGGAAAGAAATCTCAAAATACGGGAAATATCCTGTAACAAAAAATGAATTTAATTCTATTGAAATTTCGCCTGTAAAAACTAAAGCCCTGCGTCTTGAAGTTGAATTGCAGAAAAATTTTTCAGGGGGAATACTTGAATGGAAAATTGAATAATATGAAGTATAAAATCATTTACCCTATTTAAGGTAATAGATTTATTAAAAAATAATTCATTGCCGGAATAATAGGGGGGAAAATGATAAAGCTACTTAATTTATTAGTCTTTTGTGCTACTTTATTAAATCAACTTTATTATTAATAAACTGAAAAACATTTAAAAAAATGAAAACGAAATTTAAAACATTAATAATAATCATTTCAGTATTTGCTTTATTGTCATGTACTGGAAATAAGGCAAATAAAAAAATGAACAAGATAAACAAAGATTTACTAAAAACTTATGTCCTTTCTAATGCTCAGGGAGTTTATGTAAAAATTTTAAATTTCGGGGCAAAAGTAATGTCAATAAAAGTTCCTGACAAAGAAGAAAATTTTGGAGATATTGTTTTAGGATATGATACGCCTGAAGAATACATCAACGGTAATCCTTATTTTGGTGCAATAATAGGCAGATGTGCCAATAGAATTGCAAACGGAAAATTTTCGCTTGGCAACAAAGAATATTCTTTGTGCAAAAATAATGGTAAAAATAGTCTGCATGGCGGTCCTGGAGGATTTAACAATGTTATATGGGATGTTGTTGAGTATAAAAATGATGATGAAAACCATTTTGTAAAACTTAAATATTTCAGTAAAAATAATGAGGAAGGATATCCGGGAAATCTTTCTGTTTATGTTAAATATACTTTAAACAATGATAATGAACTTATTATTGATTACGAGGCTTCTTGCGATAAAAAAACAATAATTAATATGACACATCATTCATTTTTCAATTTAAAAGATGGAGGAAAAAGTACTATTCTTGAGCATGTCCTGAAAATTAATGCAGATAAATATACTCCAATAAATAATGACTTTATCCCGACAGGCGAAATTGTAAGTGTAAAACATACTCCGTTTGATTTTACAGAGCCTGTTGCCATAGGTGAAAGAATTAATGATGATTTTGAACAATTGCATTTTGGTAAAGGTTATGACCATAACTGGGTTTTAAATCAGGGAAACGATTCTTTGACTTTTGCCGCTGAAGTTTATGAACCTGTTACAGGGCGAAAGATGGATATTTATACTACTGAGCCGGGAATACAGTTTTATTCCGGCAATTTCCTTGACGGAACCGACATAGGGAAAAATCATGTTAAATATCAATACAGGTCAGCTTTTTGCCTGGAAACTCAACATTTTCCCGACTCGCCAAATCATCCGAATTTTCCTTCTGTTATTCTGAACCCAGGAGAGAAATATCATCAGAAAACAATTTATAAATTTTCAGTAATAAAAAAATAATATTTGTTAATTATAAACATTTGTAGACATGAATTTTGGAACTGTAGATTTAATAATTTTTGCATCATATTTTTTATTAATAGTAATTATAGGCCTTTGGGTTTCGAGAACAAAAAAAGGGGAGCAGAAAAATTCTGCCGATTATTTTTTAGCAAGCAGATCATTACCATGGTGGGCAATAGGTGCATCATTAATAGCAAGCAATATTTCGGCAGAGCAGTTTATAGGCATGTCAGGTTCAGGATATGTTATTGGTCTAGGCATTGCATCTTACGAGTGGATGGCAGCTCTTACATTAATAATAGTAGCTAAATTTTTTCTGCCGGTATTTTTAAAAAAAGGTATTTATACTATGCCTCAATTTCTTGAGGTCAGATTTGACAGAAGAGTACGAACAAGTCTCGCTGTTTTCTGGGTGCTTGTTTATGTTTTTGTCAATCTTACTTCAGTATTGTATTTAGGAGCATTGGCTTTAAGAACAATTATGGGAGTGAAACTTATCTATGGCATCATTGGTTTGGCTTTGTTTTCAGCTCTTTATTCTATTTACGGAGGTTTAAAAGCAGTAGCATGGACAGATGTTATTCAGGTGATATTTTTAATGGCAGGTGGATTAATAGCAACTTATTTTGTTTTAGATTATTTAGGTGACGGGCATGGAGTATTTGCAGGTTTTTCTAATTTATTTAAACAAGCCCCTGAAAAATTTCATATGATACTCTCCCGTTCAAATCCTCATTTTAAAGAATTACCCGGAATTTCAGTGATTATCGGAGGAATGTGGATAGCCAATTTGAGCTATTGGGGTTGTAATCAGTATATTATTCAAAAAGCTCTGGCAGCAAAAAATATCAAAGAAGCACAACGCGGACTTGCTTTTGCAGGATATCTTAAAATATTAATTCCTTTAATTGTAGTAATACCCGGAATTGCGGCTTTTGCTTTACATGCAGACATTGCCAAGCCCGATGAAGCTTATCCGTGGGTGCTTAACAATTTTGTTTTTACAGGTTTTAAAGGACTTGCTTTTGCAGCTCTTATCGCTGCCGTAGTATCATCACTTAGCGCTATGATTAACAGTACTTCTACCATTTTTACAATGGATATTTACAGAAATTATATTAAAAAGGATGCATCAGAAAAAAATCTTGTGCTAACAGGGAGGATAACGAGTGCCGTAGCTCTGTTGATAGCTGTTGGAGTGGCACCTCAGCTTG
>JAGGUV010000137.1 GCA_021158345.1 Bacteroidales bacterium | reverse complement strand
TTATAAAGTTCATGACTGTCTTTTAGTTGCGACCATCGTGTTTTACCCGTATATGGCGGCAGGCTGTCAGGGTTTATTGTACGGCAGGTGTAAAGATAACCGTCGTCTTCCTGTGCTGCTGCAATTTTTGCTATCAATGCATCCAAATATTTTTCCAGTTCAATATCAGGATGAACGGATAATGAATAAGATGCTCCTTCAATAATTTTATAAACATCAGAATCATTATATCTTATACCAACAAAATCGCCCTTTTTTAAACCTCCTGCTTTTGTAAAATTGTCGATTCTGCCCGTCTCCTCACATTTTTTAAATTCATAAGGAATAGTAACAATTCTGTTTGTGTCTAACCTCGGCAACCAAAAATTATCTGTAAAATGCACATTGGTAAAAGGAACCGGCTTTACAGGATAATCTGTTTTGGAACTTGGATTTTTCGCACACGAACTGAATAATGTCGTAATAATCAAATAAATAAATAATTTTTTCATAGTATAAATTTTATAAAGAGTTCCGGATTATTAATGATGACGGATTTTCAATTTTAATATTAATATTATTTAAAACCATATTTGCCAATGTTTTTCCCATAGCATTAAAATCTGTTGATATTGTTGTTATACCATTGGCAACTACTTCTTTAAGCGGGGTGTCATTATAAGAGATTAACCCGATATCCCTGCCAAAGCAAAAATTCATTTCTTTTGCTTTTTTAACAAGATAAACAAGGTCTGTATCTTTAGGAACAATATACACGTCACCTTTTTGCAATTTTCTTTCATCGGGTTTTTTAATTATCTCATTTTTAAAATTATAGTGTTTACAAAATTTAGTAAAACCTGTAATTTGTCCTTTAGGCTCTTTGCCTCCGGGATATACCATTATTAATTTTGAATATTTTTTTAAAAGGCTCATACCATCGCTTAAAGCATTAAAAATGTCTTTGCTGAAATTTTGATAAACGCCGGGATAATCTAATTCCGCATTTTGCTGATCTAAAATAAAAATATTGGCATTTGTAATTTGGTTCACTGCTGAGCTTATCCCTTTAAATCCAACAGGCATTATCACAAAAGTTGAATACTTATTCAGGTTCTCTTTAATAATATTTTTAAAAATCCTTTTGTTGAAATAATGAAAGTAAATATCGACAGATGCTCTGCCTTTTATGGAGGTGATAAACGAATTATATAATATCTCCTTAAAAGCATTAAGCTCGTCGAAAAGCAAAAAAACATTCTGTTTGCGTTTTGTTTCAGTACTCTTCACAAAATATCCCTTTCCCGGTGTCGAGCTTATCAAACCTTTTGCCTTTAATTCGTTAAAAGCAGTCATCACTGTATCTCTCGACAGATTATAATATTTGCTTATCTCATTAATAGAAGGTATCTGATCTCCGTTTTTCAATAATTTGTTTTCTATAGAAAAACATAAAGATTGTACAATCTGTTTATATTTTGGAACTTCGGATTTATTATCAAGTGTTATTAAATCAGATACAATCATATTTTCCACTTACTGGTTGGTACTGGTAGGCAAAATTATAAATTAAAATGATGACTGTCAAGAAAAAAATATTTTTTTTTAATATTTGTACATTATAAACTAAACAAAAGCTAAAAAATCTATTTATAAACCTTAAATCCGTAAATTGTAGTGTGTTCGTCAGTGTTGGCGTAGCATAACGAAGAAATCGGACATTATGGACAAACACTATTTAATTTGCGGATATAAGAACAAATAAAAATTAAGGTTTAACTTTGCATTTAAAAATTGGTAAATAAAAAATATTTATGTAAAAAAATATATCAGTAGAATGAATATTAAAAATCAAAGTTTGATTATTAAAATAGAACAACAATGATATTAGTAACAGGAAGCACGGGGTTATTAGGTTCACACTTAATGTATAAGCTTTTAAGCTCAGGCGAAAAAGTCAGAGCATTAAAACGTAAACAAAGCAATATTGAGAATATTAAAAAGACATTTTCTTATTATTCCGGCGATTACGAAAAATTATTTAAAAATATTGAATGGGCAGAAGGGGATGTTTTGGATATTGTCTCATTGGAAGAAGCTATGGAAGATGTAGAATACGTTTATCATTGTGCAGGTCTTGTGTCTTTTGCTCCTGATGACAAAGAAAAACTATTTAAAATTAATGTAAAAGGAACAGCCAATGTTGTTAACACAGCATTAAAATATAATATTAAAAAATTATGCCATGTAAGCTCAATAGCTTCATTGGGAAGAGACGGCACAAAAAAAATCATAACTGAAAAATCTGTGTGGAATGACTCTGCTAATAATACTAATTATGCAGTAAGCAAATACAATGGAGAATTAGAAGTCTGGAGAGGAATACAAGAAGGATTAAAAGCAGTGATAGTAAATCCGTCAATAATTTTAGGAGCAGGCAATTGGGACAAAGGCAGCTCTCAACTTTTTCTTTCTATCTACAAAGGACAAAAATATTATCTTGAGGGAGCTAACTCATACGTTGATGTTAGAGACCTAGTTGATATCATGTATTTATTAATGAAAAGCGATATTGAGAACGAAAGATTTATAATCTCATCAGAAAACGTTTCATATTACGATCTTTTTAATATGATAGCTAAATCATTGGGCAAAAAGACACATTTCAGAAAAGCAAATTTTTTTATTGCTGAATTAGCCTGGAGAATAGAAAAATTAAAATGTAAGATTACAAATTCTCAACCTTTGATAACTAAGGAAACTATCAGAACAGCAAAAGGAAGTCATTATTATTCTAATGAAAAAATTAAAAAAGCTCTTGATTATAATTTCATCCCAATAAATAAATCTGTTGAGGATATTTGTAAAATACTTCTGAAAGACAAATAATAGGCTAAGCACTGCATAAAATAGCAGTATAACAATATCTGTTATATCTAACTTCCGTTATTAGGCAAGGTAAATATAAAGGTACTTCCAATGCCTTCTTTACTTTCAACCCATATTTCCCCTCCATTTTTTTCTACAAATTCTTTGCAAATTATTAATCCTAAACCCGTGCCTTTTTCTTTTTGAGTCCCTTCTGTTTTAAATACTGAATCAATTTTAAAGAGTTTACTAATATCTTTATTACTTATGCCAACGCCTGTATCTTCTATTCTTACTTTAACAAAATTATTATACACATTAGAACCGATTAATATTTTTCCTCCTTCTTTAGTGAATTTGATAGCATTTGATATTAAATTTCTTATAACTGTTGTTGTCATATTAGGATCTGCATAAACAAAGGTGTTAGGAGTAATATTGGATTGCAAGTTTATATTTTTGTTTTCTGCACTAATTTGTAATAATGCAAGAGTCTGATTTGTTAAATTATACAAATCAATTTTTTCTTTTTTTAAATCAATACTATTAATTTGTGTTCTTGACCACTGCAATAGATTCTGCAAAAGACTAAAAACCGCTTCAGATGAATTATTAATTTGTTCAACATATATTTTTCTTTCATTATCATCAAGTTCATTGTATCCATTTTTTAATAAATTTGTAAAACCTAAGAGTGTGTTAAATGGATTCTTCAAATCATGAGCTATTATTGAAAAAAATTTGTTTTTAGTTGCATTTAATTCTGCTAGCTTATCTTTTTGCTTAGTTATTTTAAGGTAATTTTCTCTTAATATTTTATTTGATTTTTTCCTTATACGATAGAGATTGAGAATTATAAAAATTATTACCAATATTGCTATTCCTGAAATAAAATAAATTAACAATAATGTGTTTTTTCTATCAATAATTAATTTCTGGACTTCAATTTCTTTTTCTTTTTCTCTTATTTTATATTTAATTTCAAGTTCAGTTATATTTCTGTTTTTTTCTTTGTTGAAAATTTCATCTTTTATCTTTGAAAATAATAAATGTAATTTATAAGCTTCGCGAAATTCAGATTTTATATAAAATAATTCCGACAAATCTTCATAACACATCATAAGCAATCTTTTATTGCCAACTTTTTTTGAGATTTCAATGCTTTTTTTTAAATAAACTATTGCTTTGTCGTAATATTTTTGTTTTGAATAAAATTGAGCTATAT
>JAGGUV010000115.1 GCA_021158345.1 Bacteroidales bacterium | reverse complement strand
GGCTATTACAGGGGATATATGGTTTTAATAATTACCGGGATTTTACAAATTTGAAGATTAGCTTCTATCAAGAGGGAAAATTGGTGATAAATTTGTTTTATCATCAATTTTTTTAGTTTTTAAACCCTTAGAAATTAATGATTGCTCACCGACAAACGTTTTTTCATTTTTCCCGGTAAAGCAGTCAAATCTTTTACTGTAATTTCATTTTCGTATTTCATAATTTATTTTTTTCGGTGAATTATGTTATACGTATTTTGTTATCTAAAAGATTTTAGCTACTTTTGTTTTGTTCAACACGCAATATAAAAAATTGGGCAGGAAGTGGTAAATATGAGCGAATTAGCAATAAATAAACATCAATAAGGTTAGAAACTAATTTAGTGTAAAGTCTAATCTTTAACTTTTGTAAACTATGTGTCTTAACAAACATACAAATAAAGACCTCTTTCTATGTTTTAAAAAATGTTGGTGAATTAAAAAAAATGGATAAAAAAGCGAACATATTAATAATTGAAGATGATCCTGTAATTACAGAATTTCTAAGGACAGGGCTCAGTTACGAAGGTTATCAAGTATCTGTTACTAACACTGGAAAAGAAGGTCAGGAAATGATTCGTCAGGATATTTTTGATTTAATGATTTTAGATATTATGCTTCCGGATTTAGACGGCTTTGATATTTGTCGACGTGTTCGCAGTTTTGGTTCCGATATTCCAATCCTGATGCTAACTGTAAAAAAAGATGTATCCGATAGAATAAAGGGATTAGATAGCGGCGCAGATGATTATTTAACAAAGCCGTTTAGTTTTGATGAACTTCTTGCACGCATTAGAGCTTTATTAAGGCGCAGCGGTCATATTTCTGAAAGCAAAATTCTTCAATCGGGAGATATAAAACTAAATATTGAAACACTTGAAGTTCATTTAGCCGGAAAACTAATTGATTTAACGCATACCGAATTTTCTTTGTTAGAACTTTTTATGCGGCATCCGCACAGAGTATTTACCAGGGAAACTCTCCTTAATAGAGTGCTCGGTTACGATTATGATGGAGGAACGAATATTATTGACGTTCATATCAGCCATTTACGAAAAAAAATAAGGGACAGTAAAGCAAGTTTAATTCGAACTGTTCACAGTGTGGGTTATTCTTTTTATCCGGTAGAAATATGACCAACATTTTTAAAAAATATTCGTTAAGAACAAAGCTTTTTTTATTGTATTCTATCTTATTAATATTTTCAGTTGGTGTTGTAAGTTATTATTCATATTGGAATATCTGGCAGGTGCTCATCAATAACAAAACCAGTCACATGAGAGCCAGAGCAAAACCCGTAATTGAACACTGGCTAACAAAGAAAGGATTAGTCTCATCAGATTCTATTAATATAACTAAACAGAATGTTATTGGATTAGCTTACGATTTAACATCACGAGATGCAATAGCTGTTATTTTAAACAAGAAAGGAGAAGTAATTGCCAACGGCAAACGTTTACCGGAAGAAATGGAAGCTCCCCCAATCAAATATAAATACTTTCGTCAAGCTTTATCAGGTAAGAATGAAGTCAGCTATTTGAGCGATGTAAACGGCGAACACGTATTGGTTTTTTTAATTCCAATCAGACCAAATCCCGGAAATAAAAACATATTTGGTGTTATACAAATCAGTACTTCACTATCAGATATTAATAAAATTCTTTTCCGGCATAGCGCTGGACTGATTACAGTAGTAGCAATAATATTAATTATCGGAATTTTATTCGGTTATTGCTTAATTGGGATGAGTTTAAAAGAGTTGCAAAAATTATCCATTACATGTCAGGAAATATCAAAAGGTAACTTTACAGAAAGAGCTGATGTAAAAAACCGGAAAGATGAAATAGGAAAACTTGCCGATTCATTTAATGTAATGATAGATAAATTGGAAAACCTGTTTCACTCCCAAAAACGGTTTGTAGCTAACGCTGCGCATGAACTTCTGACTCCGTTAACAGGTTTGCGTGGTTCATTGGAAGTCTTATTACGCGGAGCTCAAGACGACCGTGAAACAGTGAACAGACTATCTAAAGGAATGTACAAAGAGGTGAATCATTTAATCCGTTTATGTGATCAGTTATTAGGTCTTTCGCGTCTTGAGAATACAGATAACATAAGTAAAAAACAAATTGTTTTAAGTGAATTTACGAAAGAGTTTAAACGAAAAGCAAAATATATGATACAATCTCATTCATTAATCATTCAAGAAGGTCCTTATATTAAATTGATGGCGGATCCTGATTTATTGGAACAAATTTTATTTAACCTTCTTTCCAACGCTGTTCACTATTCGTCTTCAGGCACAACCATAGTTATAAACTGGAAGTTAATTCCTGATTATGTAGAGCTCCGTGTTACCGATCAAGGTGAAGGTATGAGTAAGGAAATTTTATCTCATATATTTGAACCGTTTTATCGTGGAAAAAATCAAAAGTTTACGTTCGAAAAAGGTACCGGATTAGGACTTACATTAACAAAATCGATGATTGAGGCACATGGAGGATCAATCAGGATTAAAAGTATACAGGGAAAAGGCACAACAATTTATTTTACTTTACCAATATAACTCACTCTCATAAATCTTAATCTTTTCTTAATCTTTTCTTTGAGACTTCTTAATGCTTTGCAAGTATATTTGTAATGTAAAAGGAAGGAGAAATATTGATGGATAAAAAATCGAAGAAAATGAAAATAATTTATACGCTAAGCATTCTTGTATTTCTTACTTCGTGTGCACCAGGCCCACCACCACCACGGCCACCAATATTTCCTGGATTTGAATGGGTGATAATTGCTGTAGTTATTTTCCTGGGAGTTTTTTTATGGAAAAGATATTCAACCCAAGTACCGCCAAAAACGAATTATATAACTGATGCGTTGAATGCCATTAATCAACAATTAAAAGAACTTGAAAAAAAGATTGATGAGTTGGGAAAAAAACAAGATCAAGAAAAAAATAATTAAATTTAAGGAGGTTGTTATGAAAAAATTATCAATTGTATCTATTATGTTAATTATGCTATTTTATCCTGGGTTTTCCGGAAATTTAATAGCGCAACAAAACATTACACCACCATTATTAATGCAGCAAAACCAAACACCGGCAGTTCCGCCAGCTGGACCAGGTATTCCACCAACACCACATGGAAATCCTCCTTTACCGCCGGGACAAGCAGGAATTCCTATAGTGCAGACTATTTCTACTCAAACACTGTTAGCTAATTTACAACAAGCTATAACAACAACGGGTAATCTAGATAAATTACTTTCTGCAGGTAAAGTATGGTTTATGCGTTCGCCCGCCGGAGAAATTGAAATTAAAGGTGGCGTTTTATATCAAGGAGTTGTTGTGGCGGTTATTCATTTTAATCCTTTAGATGGCAGTGTATTACCACTTGGAATAAACCCTCATGTATTTCAAAATAATGTTGAGATTAATTCAGTAAAATCTAATTTGTCGTCAGTAATTGGTAATTTAAAAATATTGCCAGCGGCAGAATTTATGGAACCGGAAGCTTGTTGGTCTTTCCCGGTGGCAGTTGGTAACAGTATAGTATCTCATATAAAAGTATATTACGATGGGACTCATGTAATGGAGGATTATATAACAAATCAGGAGATGGTGTTCTATGGTCAATAAGTTTTTAAGAAAGAGTATTTTATTCTTTAAAAGAAATATTTTCCTTGTATCACTTATTATAATTTCCATTGGGCTGGCTATTTATTTGAGTCAGCCTGTGGAAAAATTTTCAAGTTTTGTTGATTGGAATACAATTATTACTTTAAGTGGTCTGTTATTGATTACTATGGGAATTAAGGAAAGCGGGTTCTTTTTTCTTTTAGCTTATCGAATTTCACGACAGATTAAAAACGAACGTCTTCTATCTTTATTCTTGGTTTTTGTATCGGCATTACTGTCAATGTTTTTAACAAATGATATTGTCCTTTTCATTATAGTACCATTAACCTTAAGCTTGCAAGATATTTCGGATAGTGATTACAGCAAAATGGTAGTATTTGAAGCAATTGCAGTTAATGTTGGTTCTTCTTTAACACCAATAGGGAATCCGCAAAATATATTCCTCTGGCATAAATGGGGAATATCTTTTCTTTCTTTCATAAATGAATTAGCGCCGCTTATTTTGCTCCTTTCTGTTTTATTATTCATTTTTACATATTTATCTTTCCCGTCAAAACGTATAAAACAGAATCATTCTCAGCATCCGGTTGTTGAACGCAAAATGTTTTTATTATCATCTATATTATTAATCTTATTTGTTTTTGCAATTGAATTAAAGTATGAAAAATATTTTTTTCTAATTATTGTAGTGTTGTTTTTATTATTCTATAGAAAAATAATTTTAAAAGCGGATTGGGTACTTGTTTTACTATTTATTTTTATTTTCGTCGATATCCATCTACTTAGTCAATTAAAAATAATTCAAAATTTATTCAATCAATTGAATTTTAACAATATTAATACACTCTTTTTTTCAGGTGCTTTTTTATCACAGATTATAAGTAATGTTCCAACTACTGTTTTGTTGTCACATTATTCAACTGATTATAAAATTATTGCTTACGGTGTAAACATTGGAGGAAACGGATTGCTAATTGGTTCTTTTGCTAACTTAATCGCTTTGAATTTTATGAAGAGCAAATCAAAATATTTTACATTTCATCTTTATTCAATTCCTTTCTTTTTTATTACATTAATCTTCGTATATTTATTTTTTTTCTAATTAGTGCCTGCAAGAAAACTACCTATTTTTGAAATGCTTAGTCCTCAAAGCGAATGTAACGAAAAAATTGACGTTTTCTGGCAAGCACTAATTATTAGATATAGTACTGACTATAACACCTAAGCATATAAAAACTCCATAGCACTATCATCTACAATTTTTATATACATTGTTGAACCTGTCTGCCAAGTACGCTATGTAGGCGACACCAAAAGTAGCGGGTCCGGCTATTTCAACAGATATGTGGTTTTAATAATTACCAGAATTTTACAAGTATAAATATTGGCTTCTATCAAGAGGGAAAATTGGTGATAAATTTGTTTTATCATCAGGTCTTTTAGTTTTTTAACCCGTAGAAATTAATGATTGCTCACAGACAAACGTTTTTTCATTTTTCCCGGTAAAGCAGTCAAATCTTTTACTGTAATTTCATTTTCGTATTTCATAATTTATTTTTTTAGGTGAATTATGTTATACGAATTTTGTTATCTAAAAGATTTTAGCTACTTTTGTTTTGTTCAACACGCAATAAAAAACATAGGGCAGTAGGTGCAAATTTGAACGAAATAACAATTAATAAACGGCTTGGTAAATTGATAGATAGGTGCTTCGAAATGCCCTACGTTTTTTATTGCTATCAGTTGGCGGTCAGCTAAAAACAAACTGCAAAAAAGATAAATAATGGAATTAGGAAAATTAAAAACAATTACACCAAGAAAAAAATGGAATAATGAAGCCAGAGATTTTACCCCTTGGCTTGCAAATAATATTGAAGAGTTGAATAAAACACTTGGACTTGAATTAGAAGTTGAAAATACAGAAGTTGCTGTTGGCCCTTATTCTGCTGATATATTAGCAAGAGATATAGGAACAGGTAAATATGTTGTAATTGAAAACCAACTTGAAAGAACTAATCACGACCACCTTGGAAAATCAATAACATATGCTTCTGTATTAGATGCTTCGATGATAATTTGGATTGCTACAAATTTCACAGAAGAACATAAAAAATCATTAGACTGGCTAAATGACCATACAACTGACGAAATATCTTTTTATGGAGTTCAAATTGAACTTTGGCAAATTGACGATAGTAACGCTGCATTGAAATTTAATGTCATAAGTAAACCGAATTTAGCTGTCAGACAAGCTGCTCGCTCAAAGGCTATTGAAGATTTATCGGAAAATAGAAAAATACAATTTGATTTTTGGAATAAGTTTAGAGATAAACTTGCAAAAACAAGGAAAATACCTTCATTGCAAACACCAAGACCTCAATATTGGTTTGATGTATCTTTGGGAAAATCAAACATTCACATATCCAATACTTGCAATACAGAAGAAGATACTGTTGGAGTTAGAATTTATATTGGAAATAAAATAGCAGATAAAATGCTTTCTTATTTAGAAGAACACAAAGATAAAATTGAAAAGGAAATAGGTCAGAAACTAATTTGGAACCCAAATCCAGATAACAGAGATAAAGTAATATATTTATTACATTCTACTGATTTTAGTGATGAGCAGAAAGTTGAAGAAGCATTAAATTGGTTGGTAGATTATACGGTTAAATTTAGAGAAACATTTTCAAAACTTGTGAAAAAAGCACCGAAATAAAGCCGAACCGCCAACATCTAAGCATATAAAAACCCCATAGCACTATCATCTACGGTTTTTATATGCATTGTTGAACCTGTCTGCCAAGGCATGCTATGCAGGCGACACCAAAAGTAGCAGGTCCGGCTATTACAGGGGATATATGGTTTTAATAATTACCTGGATTTTACAAATTTGAAGATTGGTTTCTATCAAGAGGAAAAATTGATGATAAATTTGTTTTATCATACGGTTTTTTAATTTTTAAAGATAAAACCTTATTTTTAAATTTCGTCTTTTTCTTAAAAACAATCTAATTTCCTGCTTATCATTTTTTTTTATATTTGTCAACTTTAATTTATAAATATTAAATCCCTTAAAATGATATTATTTTTTAAAGGTAATAATAGCAATTACTTTGCTGTTCAAACAGATAAAAGCAATAGAAATCTTATTGAAAAATTATCATGGCTGTTTGGCAATGCAGAATATCTAAAACAGGATAAAATAAACGGTTTTTTTATTGGACCGCGCAAAGAAATGATAACTCCCTGGAGTACCAATGCTGTTGAAATTACTCAAAATATGGGAATTAAAAATATCCAAAGAATTGAAGAGTTTACAATTGTTGAAAGCAAAAATGCAAAATTTGACCCTATGCTTCAGGCTTTTTATAATAATCTTTCGCAGGATATTTTTTCTTTCGACAAAACTCCTGAACCAATTATTTATATTGACAATCTTAAAGAGTATAATCATAAAGAAGGTCTTGCTTTAAGCAACGAAGAAATTGAATATCTTGAGCAATTAAGTAAAAAGTTAAACAGAAAATTAACAGATAGTGAAGTTTTTGGATTTTCACAAGTGAATTCAGAGCATTGTCGCCATAAAATATTTAACGGCACTTTTATCATCAATGGCAAGGAAATGAAAAATTCATTGTTTGCTTTGATTAAGAAAACTTCTAAAGAAAATCCCAATAAAATTGTTTCAGCATATAAAGACAATTGTGCTTTTATTGTTGGTCCTGATGTTGAGCAGTTTGCACCTGACACTCAGGACAAAGCCGACTATTTTAAAATTAAAGACATAAACACAGTAATTTCTTTAAAAGCAGAAACACATAATTTTCCTACAACAGTAGAACCTTTTAACGGAGCAGCAACAGGCACAGGCGGAGAAATCCGTGACCGTATGGCCGGTGGAAAAGCAAGTATTCCTATGGCCGGTACTGCTGTTTATATGACTTCATATCCTCGTCTGGAAGCTAACCGTTCTTGGGAAGAAAAATCTAATCCCAGAAAATGGTTATATCATTCTCCTGATGAAATTTTGATAAAAGCTTCAAATGGTGCCAGCGATTTTGGTAACAAATTTGGTCAGCCTATTATTTGCGGTAGTTTACTTACTTTCGAACATTTTGAAAATGATAAAAAATTCGCTTACGATAAAGTAATAATGCTTGCCGGTGGTATTGGTTTTGCTAAAAATGAAGATAGTTTAAAAGATATTCCTGAACCGGGTGATGTTATTGTTGTCCTTGGCGGTGATAACTACAGAATTGGTATGGGCGGTGGCGCTGTATCTTCTGTCGCTACAGGTGAATATAATAATGCTATTGAGCTTAATGCTGTTCAACGTTCTAATCCTGAAATGCAAAAAAGAGTTTCTAATGTTGTAAGAGCTATGGCAGAATCAGATAATAATCCTGTTGTTTCTATTCACGACCACGGTGCAGGCGGCCATCTTAACTGTTTATCCGAATTAGTGGAAGAAACCGGCGGGACAATTGACATTAATAAACTTCCTGTTGGCGATCCTACTTTATCTGCCAAAGAAATTATTGGTAACGAATCTCAGGAAAGAATGGGATTAGTTGTTAATGAAAAAGATATTGATTTAATAAAAAGAATTGCTGAAAGAGAACGTTCTCCTTTTTATAATGTTGGTAATACTACCGGTGATATGAATTTTAAATTCGAAGATAAAATTGGTGGTATTAATCCTATTGATTTGAAATTGAATGATTTTTTCGGCAAACCTCCTAAAACTATCATCAAAGACGAAAGTATTATTACAAAATTTGATGATGTTGAATATGATAAATCAAAATTATACGAATATCTCGAAGATGTATTACAATTAGAATCTGTTGCTTGTAAAGATTGGCTGACAAATAAAGTTGACCGTTCTGTTACAGGAAAAATTGTCAGACAACAGTGTGCAGGAAAAATACAATTACCATTGAATGATTTGGGTGTGGTAGCTTTAGATTATAAAGGCGAAAAAGGTATTGCCACTTCAATTGGACATTCTCCTGTTAGCGGACTTCTCAATCCTGAATCAGGTTCTGTTTTATCTGTTGCCGAAGCTTTGACAAATATTATCTGGGCGCCTCTTGATGATGATATCAAAGGCATTTCGTTAAGTGCTAACTGGATGTGGCCTTGTAAAAATAAAGGCGAAGATGCCCGTCTTTACAAAGCTGTTCAGGCTCTTAGCGATTTTGTCTGCAAAATTGGTGTTAATGTGCCTACAGGAAAAGATTCTTTGTCGATGACTCAGAAATACCCTGATGGCGATAAAGTGCTTGCTCCGGGAACTGTTATTGTTTCTGCTGCTGCTCCTGTTACTGACATTAATAAAGTTGTTAGTCCTGTTGTTTTAAACAATGAAAACTATCCTTTATTCTATGTTGATTTTTCAAATGATGATTATAATCTTGGCGGTAGCAGCTTCTCGCAAATAATTAATAAAATTGGTGGAAATACTCCAAATGTTAAAGATGCTGATTATTTTGTAAAGGTATTTAATTCTGTTCAGCATCTTATAAAGGGAAGAAAAATAGTAGCAGGTCATGATATTTCAGCAGGTGGTATTATCACAACTTTGCTTGAAATGTGTTTTGCTACTGAAAATACCGGCTTAAATATCGATTTCTCTGATTTATCTGAAAAAGATATTATTAAAACTTTATTTAGCGAAAATCCCGGAGTTGTTTTTCAGGTTAATGATAAAATTGCCGTAGAAAAATATCTTAAAGATAATAATATCAATTATCATATTATTGGAAATATTAATAACGAACATAATGTTATCATAACTAAAGATGCTGAAAAATATAGTTTTGATATTAAAATTTTAAGAGACCTTTGGTTTAAAACTTCTTATTTATTAGATAAAAAACAAACAGCTGCCGGAACTGCTTTAAAAAGATATGAAAATTATAAAAAACAAATTTTAGATTTCGATTTTAAAGATTTTACAGGCAAAGCCTCTGATTATGGAATTGATTTAAGCAGAAGAAAACCTACAGGTATTAAAGCTGCAATTATTCGTGAAAAAGGTGTTAATGGCGATAGAGAAATGGCTTACTCGCTTTATCTTGCAGGTTTTGATGTTAAAGATGTTCATATGACAGATTTAATTTCAGGAAGAGAAAACCTTGAAGATGTAAATATGATAGTTTTCGTAGGCGGATTTTCAAATTCTGATGTCCTTGGTTCGGCAAAAGGTTGGGCTGGCGCTTTTTTGTATAATGATAAAGCTAATAAAGCTCTTAAAAATTTCTATAAAAGAGAAGATACCTTAAGCCTTGGCATATGCAATGGTTGTCAGCTAATGGTGGAATTGAATTTAATTAATTCAAATCATAATGAAAAACCAAAAATGTTACTAAATGATTCACGAAAATTTGAATCAGCGTTTATAAATATTGATATCAAAGAGAATAATTCCGTGATGCTGAAATCAATGCAGGGAATGCGTCTCGGAGCTTGGGTTGCACACGGCGAAGGTAAATTTTATTTTCCTTATGATGAAGAAAAATACAATATTCCTGTTAAATATTCTTATGAAGAATACCCCGCAAATCCTAATGGCTCAATGTTTACTGCAGCAGCTATCTGTTCCGATAATGGAAGACATCTTGCTATGATGCCTCACCTTGAACGTTCTGTCTTACCTTGGCAATGGGCTTTTTATCCTGATAACAGAAAAAAAGATATTTCTATTAATGATGAAATTACTCCTTGGATATTGGCATTTGTTAATGCAAGAGAGTGGATAAAAGAGAAAATAAAATAATTTTATTTATCAATTAAAAACATTTGATATGAGTGTACATAATGAAGCAAAAAAAGGTGATATAGCTAAAACAGTATTATTACCCGGCGACCCCTTAAGAGCAAAATATATTGCGGAAAATTTTCTTGAAGATGTTAAGTGTTATAACACTGTAAGAAATATGTTAGGCTTTACAGGATATTATAATGGTAAAAGAATTTCTGTTCAGGGAACAGGAATGGGAGCACCATCAATTACTATTTATGCTCATGAACTTATTAATGATTATGGAACTAAAAATTTGATAAGAATTGGAACCTGTGGCTCTTTACAAGAAAATATTAAAGTTAAGGATGTTATTCTTGCTTCTACTTCTTCCACTGACTCAGGTATGAATAAATATCTTTTTAAAGGGTTGGATTATGCTCCTGCTGCCAGTTTTAAACTTTTAAATAAAGCATATAATTATGCCTTGAAAAATAATTTTAAAGTTGATGTTGGAAGCGTTTTAACTTCTGATTTTTTTTATTTTTCAGAAGACGACCCGTACAAAATATGGCGTGAATATGGTGTGCTTGCTGTTGAAATGGAGACATCTGCTTTATACACTCTTGCTGCTAAATTTAATGTTGATGCTTTGACGATTTTAACTGTTAGCGACAACCTTTTTACAGGTGAAAAAGCCTCTCCTGAAGAAAGACAAACATCATTTACTAATATGATTAATATTGCTCTTGAAATTGCTGAATAATTTTTTTTATATTAGTCGTAAATTAAATATTATGTGAATAAAATATAACCAAAATATTATATGAAAAAATTAATTTTTATTACAGGAGCTACCAGTGGCATTGGCAAAGCTTGTGCTCTGAAATTTGCACAGAATAATTGTGATGTGATTATTACAGGCAGAAGAGAAAAAAAATTAAATAATCTTGCTTCAGATATTAAAAATAAATACAAAGTTGACGTTTTAAGTTTATGTTTTGATGTAAGAAATAAAAATTCTGTTAAAGCATCTATTGATTCATTAAAAGGCAAATGGAGAAATATTGACGTGCTCATTAACAATGCTGGTCTCGCTTTAGGTCTCAGCCCGATACAAGAAGGTGATATTGACGATTGGGAAACAATGATAGATACAAATGTTAAAGGTTTGCTTTATATCTCAAGAAATATTATGCCTTTGATGATAAAAAATAAATCAGGGCATATTATTAATATTGGTTCAATAGCAGGAAAGGAAACCTATGCCAATGGAAATATTTATTGTGCTACAAAACATGCTGTAAATTCAATAACAGAAGCTATGCGCATTGATATGTTAAAGTATGGTGTTAAAGTAACGCAAATTTGTCCCGGTGCTGTAAATACAGAGTTTTCTACAGTCAGGTTTAAAGGCGACAAACAGGCTGCCGATAATGTTTATAAAGGTTTTGAACCTTTAAAACCCGAAGATGTTGCTGATGTAATATTTTATACTACCACCCTGCCAAAACATGTAAATATTAATGATTTGTTGATAATGCCTACTATGCAGGCAAATTCTGTTTATTTTAATAAAAAAGTTTAATTTTATCTGCTAAAATAATTTTTCTGTGATTCTATCAAACAGCTTACTTATAATGCTTAAATGTTTCAAAACAATTAAATATCAGTTAATTAAGGATTTATTATAGACAATATTTTGTTTTTGTATCAGAACTGTTTTTGTATTTTCGCATTTAAGCATTTTATCATTTTCGCATTTGTCAATATTCCACTAAATTCGTGGTAATACCATTTATTAAAAAAATCATTGAGCAATAAGGAGAAAAATTATGCCTGCAATGTTATACATTTTAATATCTTTTAAATAATTAAATTATTGAAATGTAAAAAGTACTGAAAACGAAAAACGACTACCAAAATGGGACAATGATGTGAAAAAATTAATAAAAGCTCCCTTAATCGTTAGCGTTGCATTTTATTATTTTTTCAACAATAGTATTATTTTCAGTACTTATTTTAACAAAATAAAATCCTTTGGCAATATTTTTCAAAGCATTAACAGATAATTTATTATATCCGAAATTAAGATTAATATTTCTATGTAAGAAAACTTTTCTGCCTGTAATATCAAAAACTGACAATACAGCTTTCTGATTTTTAAAAGAATATAAAGTCATATTTATTATATCAATAAAAGGGTTAGGGAATATATTAACACAGAAATCTTTTTTCATATTTTTTTCAATTTCCGAAAGATATTTATCAGCAGCAGAAAAGTCAGGGATTCCATAGCCAAGAAAATTGTCAGGGAACTGATAATTGTCAGCAGATTTAATAATAGCGTCAATTATCTCCATATTTGAAAAAAGGGGATGAGCCTGCCATAGACAAGCACACATGCCGGCAATAATAGGCGAAGAAAAAGAAGTACCGTTTGCATTAGTCCAGTAACCTCCATAAGCATTAGCCACAGCAGCATTTTTACCTTGTGCAACAATATCGGGTTTTGTTCTGCCATCATAAGTAGGACCTATAGAGCTAAAAGAAGCATAATTACCAGCACTGTCAACAGCTCCGACACAAAGTATTTTATCAGCATCAGCAGGAGCACAAATATATTTCCATGAGTTGTTACCCTCATTACCAGCACTATTTACAATAATAATACCTTTTGAGGCAGCAATATTAGCAGCTTGTGTAACAGGTGTTGTTTTACCGTCCATATCAGAATAATTATGGTTCTGCGATGGAGCGTTGAAAATAGAATATGCCAAGGAAGAGTTAATTATATCAGCGCCAACGCTATCAGCAAACTCGGCAGCAGATGCCCAGTTATATTCTTCTATTAAATATTCGGAGTTTGCATCCTCGCTAAGCAGGAGCCAAAAATTAGCTTTTGGAGCTGTGCCAATAAATTTTCCAGGGATATTACCTCCAATTGTTGACAAAACCATTGTCCCATGAGTATGTCGTGCAAAAACAGTACTGTCTTTCTCAACAAAATTATGTTCTCCCAATATTTGATTATTATGCCATAAACTGTCAAAGACTTTAAGATTTTCAGTATTAATAAATCCTGCGTCAATAATTGCAATATTCATCCCCTGGCCTCTATAATTTTTATCATGAAGGTCTTTGCCATTAATCATCTCTATCTGATTATTTGCCAAACCGTAATTATAATGCTCATCATTTGTTGCTTTAACACAAGATGTTGACAAAGCTCCTTTATAAAATTCATTATCAAAAAATGATTTGTTTTGTTTTTTTATTTTGGTAATAGGTTTAAATTCATCATTTTTAACAAAAGAAAAATTCATAATTTTATTTAATGTATCAAGATTAGACGTCTCAATAACAACAGAATTAAACCATTTTGATTTATTTAAAATTTTAACACCTGTATTTTTTACTTTAAGAATATATTCTGAATTTACAGGCAAATCATAATTATCAATAATTATATTTTGTTTCTGTCGTCTGTCAATAGCTCTTTGTGAAAGAAATTTTTCAGGTCTTGATATTGAATAACCGCAATTATTTTTATCAGTAAAACGTATTAAAAATTTATTTGGAGCTAATTCTGTCTGAGAAAAAATAAAATTATAAGATATTAACAGACAGGTTATGAAAAATAATTTCTTCATTTATTATTGATTTAATATAAATACAAAATTACTGAATATTTTAGTTGTTATATCTTAATAAGAAAATAAATGTTTATTTTGTAAAAAGTTTTGCAAGAAAAAATTAAAATTATGTATTACTTTTTTATAAGATTGGTATTAAGTAAAGGATGAAGAAAAAAGTAATAATTACAATAATTATAATTATTATCTGTGGCATTTTTCATGTGTCTGAAGCACAGGAGATGCTTGGTTTGACAAATACTTCTTATTCGGGATTGAGTGGTATAAGTCTTAATCCTGCAAATATTTCCCAAAATAGTAAAAATACTGAAATCGGCATTTTAACAATAAATGTATCAGGAGAAAATAATATCTTTTATATAAAAAAAGATGAATATAAATTTACACGATTTTTCGAGAAACATCCAAATTTTCCTAAACATGGAATAAACAATAATTTCGCCACATATTTTCTTAGTGATAATAAGCATAAGAGATTTGTATTATTTAATTTACGCATTGCAGGACCATCAGTATTATTCCACATAAGGCATCATTCTTTTGCTTTTCAAACTGCTTTACGTTCTGCGTTTTCAATATACAATTTACCCATTCCTTTAGCTGCCAATATTCACACGGGATTTATAGTCAGACCACAGTTTAATGCAGGGGAATTTAAGTCTGCAGGTTTATTATGGGGAGAGACCAATCTGTCATACTCATATAAAACAGCAAGATACACTAATGTTTTTGCTTTTGGTATAACTTTAAAAAAATTATCAGGATATGGAGGTGCTTATCTTATTAATAATAATATGATATACGGAGCTGTTAGCAACGCAACTGTAGTAATCAATAATTTTAATGGTGAATATGCCTATTCTCTGCCTCTTGATTATAGTAACAATGAGTTTTCCACAAATAATATTCTTAAAGGTTCAGGTTTTGGCTTTGACGTAGGTTTTGTTTTTCTTAAAAGAATTAAAAAACAATTGGCTTTTAAAAATACTTATAAAAATAAATATAAATTAGGTGTTTCATTACTTGATATCGGAAAAATAAAATTCAAACAAAAAGTTAATAAATACATTTTTGACAACTCAAATACATATTGGCCAAATGCTGATTCTTTTATGTATGATAATTTATTTGAATTTGATTCTACAGTCATATCTAATTTTAACATACCCACAGGGAATATTTACAGGAATTCAGATTTTAGTATTTTTCTTCCTTCTGCTCTAAGTGTTCAATTCGATTATAATATTTATAATAATTGGTATGTTAACACTACAGTTATGCAGGCATTTAACATAGGAAAAGTAGGCGTAAGAAGAATATCGTTTATTTCATTAATTCCAAGATATGAGACAAAAAATTTTGCTATTCAAATGCCAATGACATATTATGAAAAACAATATACAAGAATTGGTTTAGCTGTCAGGATTTTCAGGCTTACAATAGGCACAGAAAAAATAACAGGTTTTTTTAATTATGATGATTTTACAGGATTAGATTTTTATTTATCGTTAATTTTTAATGCTTCAGATTTTAAATCTTTAAAAAATATATATATTTTTAAAAGAAAGCCTCCTTGTTATGATCTTAAATTTTAGTATTTTTGCATTTCTAAAATAATCCATAAAAATGCGTATTGATATATTGACGATATTTCCTGAAATGTTTGAAAGTCCTTTTAATCATTCAATTATAAAAAGAGCTAAAGAAAAAAACATTGTAGATATACAAATACATAATATCAGAGATTATTCTAAAAATAAACATAAAAGAGTTGATGACTATGCTTTTAGTGGTGGCGCAGGTATGGTGATGATGATACAACCCATTTCTGATTGTATTGAGGAATTAAAAGCCCAACGAGATTACGATGAGATAATTTTTATGACTCCTGATGGAGAATTGTTTAAACAAAATCTGGCAAATGAGATATCTACATATAAAAATATAATTATTCTTTGTGGACATTACAAAGGTATAGATGAAAGGATAAGAGAGCAATATATTACACGCGAGATATCAATAGGCGATTATGTTCTTTCGGGAGGGGAGTTGCCTGCTGCTGTTTTATGCGACAGTATTATAAGAATAATACCCGGAGTATTAAATGATGAAACCTCTGCTCTGTCGGATTCATTTCAAAACAACCTTTTATCACCTCCTGTATATACACGTCCCAGAGTATATAATGGTATTGCAGTACCTGATATTTTACTCTCAGGTGATGATAAAAAAATTGATAATTGGAAATTTGAAAAATCTATTGAAAGGACAAAAAATAGAAGACCTGATTTGTTAAAAGACAATGATTAAAAAATATTTTTTAATTTAGTTAAAAAAAAATTATTAAAACTATTTTATTTTAAAATAAAGATATATATTTGCACCCGTTTAAAATTAGAAAAAAAATGAGCAAAGAAAATTATATACAATACGTTGAGGAGCAATTAATAGGCAAAAATAATTTCCCTGCTTTTAAAGCAGGAGATACTATTACAGTACATTATAAAATTAAAGAAGGCGAAAAAGAACGTATTCAGCAATTTAAAGGTGTAGTAATTCAAAGATCAGGAGAAGGTGCTACAGAAACTTTTACTGTTCGTAAATTATCAGGAAATATTGGCGTTGAAAGAATATTTCCTATTTCATCCCCTTTTATTCATCAAATTGATGTTAACAAAAAAGGTGTTGTTAGAAGAGCTAGAATTTTTTATCTTAGAGGTCTTAAAGGTAAAAAAGCTAGAATTAAGGAGAAAAGATTTTAATTTTGTTTTTCATAATAATTAGGTTAGTTCCCCGATTGATAAATTAATTTTAGAGATCGGGGTTTTTTTTATCTGTATTTTAAATAAATTTTATAATATTGAAGATTTCTGCAATATTTTTGTAGGATATTAATAATAATTCATGTAATGAAAACATTTATAGATTGCATCCCGTGTATAATAAATCAGGGTATCAGAACATGCAGGACTCTTAACATTGATGATAAAAAAACAGAAATTATCATTAAAAAAATTCTTGAGGAATTGCCGAAAATCAACTTTTCTCATACTGCACCTTATTTGTCAAGCAAAGTTTGGGATATTGTAACTTTTTACATTAATGAAAAAAATCCTTATAAAAAAACTAATTTATTTTGTAATAATGAGCTGTCAAAAAATTATGACAAACTAAAAAATATTATTGATTCTTCTGACAATAAATTCAAAACGGCTGTAAAACTTGCTATAACAGGTAACATTATTGACTTTGGCGCTAAAAATGATTTTGATTATTCTGTTCTTAATGACAAAATCTTTGAAATATCTTCAAAAAAACTTTCAATAGATAATAGTAATGAATTATATAATAAATTGTCTGACAGCAAGATATTGCTTTATTTGGGCGATAATAACGGTGAAATTATTTTCGATAAAATATTTATTGAATATTTGAAAATTACATTCCCTGATTTAAAAATATTTTTTGCTGTCCGGGGCAGATCTATTATTAATGATGTAACTAAAGAAGATGCTATAAATGTTGGTATGGATAAATTAGTTGAAATTATTGATAATGGAAGTGGATACCCTGGAACTGATATCTCAGATGTAAATGAAAAATTTAAAAATTTGTTTTATAAGTCTGATGTTGTTATTTCAAAAGGACAAGGCAATTTCGAAACTCTTAATGATATTGACAGAGATGATGTTTACTTTTTATTTATGGCAAAATGCGAAGTTGTTGCAAGAGAAATTAATTCAGATATTTTAGGACTTGTTTGTTTAAAAAATTAATAAGACAACATCCTATATTCTTGCTTTTTATAATATTACCGTAGAAACATTAATTTTAATAATAAAATATTTTTAGTCTAAAATTTAAGAGGACTTAAGTATAATTTTTAACTTATTATGTCGTTTTTATTGTTTCCCAGATATTTATTATACTTAAATATGCTGAAAAAAATTGACTTTACAATTTAAATTTTGTAATTTAGTGGCATAATTAAAAATTAAAAAAACAGGAGATAAAATTATGGAAAATTTCATTAAAAAAACATTACTAACAAGTATTGGGCTAGCTTCAATGACAAAAGACAAAATTGAAGAAGAAGTAAAAAAATTTGTAGTTCAAGGCAAACTTTCAAAAGAAGAAGGTAAGAAAATGGCTGAAGACTTTATAAAAGAAGCTGAAGAAACTAAAAAAAATCTGTCAGAAAATATTGAAAAAACTGTTAATAAATCTGTTAAAAAGCTAAACTTCGCTTCAAAAAAAGACGTAGAAAAGCTTCAAAAAAAGATTCAAAAACTTGAAGATTTAATTAATGAAAAGCTAAAATAATTTGATGTCATATTTTAATAAGATAAATAAATCATATAGATATTTTGTCAGATATCGTGAAATTGCAGTCATAATTATTAAGTATGGCCTTGACAGTTATTTTATTAATGCAAAACTTAGGGCTTATTTTAAAATCTCCAGTAAAACCAACAAAAAAATACAGAGTGTTCCGTTTTATAAACGAATAAGGTTAGCATTGGAAGAATTAGGCCCAACCTTTATTAAATTCGGACAAGTATTAAGTAACAGACCGGACATTATTCCTCTCGGTTTAATTGATGAGTTAGAACATTTACAATCAAATGTTAAACCTTTTTTGGGAAAGGATGTAGAAAAAATTATAGAGAAGGAATTTAATAAGAAATATGATGAGGTTTTTAAAGATTTTTCACTAAAGCCCATTGCTTCTGCATCAATAGCTCAGGTACACAAAGCAAGACTTTTAACAGGTGAAGAGGTTGCTGTGAAAATACAACGTCCTGACATAGAAAAAACCATTAAAACAGATCTTGAGATAATGTATCATCTCGCTATAACAGCTGAGAAATTTTTTTCTAATCTTAAATTATTTAGTCCAAGTTCTTTTATAAAAGAATTTGAAAAAACTATTAATAAAGAATTGAATTTTTTTATAGAAGCTGCTTATCTTGAAAAATTCGCTAAAAATTTTTCTGACGATGACAGCATTCATGTCCCCAAATTATACAGAGACTATTCTACACGGAAAATCATTACAATGGAATTTATTGATGGCATTAAAGTCTCTGACATTGATAAGTTAAAAGAATCAAATGCAGACATAAAAAAAATTGCTGTTAATGGAGTCAACTTTATATTAAAACAAATCTTTGAACATGGTTTTTTCCATGCTGACCCTCATCCCGGAAATATTTTCATCCTTAAAAATGACGTTATCTGTTTCCTTGATTATGGTATGATGGGCTTTGTTAATCCAAAATACAATAATTATATCGGAGAGCTTATTATTGCTTATGTTAACAATGATGCAAAAATAATAACCAAAAATATCTTAAATATTACAGGAAACAAGCTATTTAAATATTTTGACGACCTTGAACATGATATTAACATTATGCTTGAAGAGTATTCCTTATTAACATTAAAAGAAGCTAATATTAGTGTTCTATTATCCGAAACTATAAAAATCATTTATAAATACAAATTAAAAATTCCTTCGGATATCTATTTATTAGTAAAAGCATTAATAACTATTGAAGGTGTTGGCAGGAAATTAGATCCCGAGATAAAACTTCTTGAATACACAAAACCTTATGCAAAAAAAATATTAAAACAAAAAACCGATCCTTTAAGACTTTATAAAGAATTGACTTCTTCAACAATAAATTATGCTCATTTTTTCAAAGAATTACCTTATGAGCTAAAAGAAATAATTGAAAAATTAATAAATGGCAAGTTAAATATTGTTTTCGAACATCAAGGGCTTGACAATGTTTTGCAAAAAAGTGACAAAGTGAGCAACAGACTCTCTTTTGCCATTGTTTTAGCTTCATTAATAATTAGCTCATCACTTATTATTCACTCTAAAGTTCCACCTTTGTATAATAATATATCTATTATCGGAATTATTGGTTATATTGCATCCGGAATTTTAGGCTTTTGGCTTTTGTATTCTATTATTAAAAATAAAGGTTTATAAAAATTTTTTATTATGAAAAAATCTACAGTAACAATTATTTTAACATTACTAATTTGTATTTTATTAGTTAGTTTCACATTACAAAATGCAGGAGATATAACAATTAAATTATGGTTTTGGGAATTTAAAAGCCCAATAGCATTAGTATTACTGATTGTAATTGCAATAAGTGCATTAATAAGTATTTTGTACCAATTGCCATCTAATATTAATAAGAAAAGAATAATTAAAAGCAAAGAAAAAGACATTATTGAAAAAGAAAGAGAAATAAAAATTTTAACACAAAAGTTAAAAGAACTGGAAGATAGGGAAGAAATTTCAGATAGTATTGCTGATGCTAATATTTCAGATGTAGAATAAAAAAACTTTTTATTAGAAAAAAAATACCCTGTTAAAATATTTTTTATAAGATAAAATTTTAGCAGGGTAATTTAATTTTTAGAAATTTTTTCTTGCAATTGATTTAAGAGCAGCCTCAATAATATCAGGAGTATCTAACCCGTATTTAACCAAAAGTTCGTCGGGAGTTCCGCTTTCACCAAAAGTATCATTAACAGCAACCATCTCAATAGGCACAGGAAAATTTAAAGATAAAAGCTGAGCAATACTATCACCCAAACCACCATTTTTCTGATGTTCTTCGGCAGTAACAACACATTTTGTTTTTCTAACGGAATTTATAACTGCATTTTCATCTAAAGGTTTTATAGTGTGTATGTCAATAATTTCAGCGCTAATACCTTTTTCTTCAAGAATCATACAAGCTTCAAGGGCTTTCCAAACAAGATGACCTGTGGCAAAGATGCTAACGTCAACACCTTCATTTAAAGTAATAGATTTACCTATTTCAAAGTTTTGATTTTCAGGAGTAAACACAGGTACCTTAGGACGACCGAAACGAAGATAAACAGGTCCTTTATAATCAGCAATAGCAATAGTAGCAGCTTTAGTCTGATTAAAATCGCAAGTATTGATAACAGTCATATTCGGCAACATTTTCATCATGCCAATATCCTCAAGCATTTGATGAGTAGCACCATCTTCACCTAATGTCAACCCGGAGTGAGAAGCACAGATTTTAACATTTTTCTCGGAATAAGCAACAGATTGTCGGATTTGATCATATACTCTACCTGAAGCAAAATTAGCAAAAGTGCCTGCAAAAGGTATTTTATCTCCTATTGTCATACCTGCAGCCACACCTATCATATTTGCTTCTGCAATACCTGCTTGGAAAAATCTTTCAGGGAATTCTTTGGCAAAAGCATTCATTTTCAAAGAACCTGTAAGGTCAGCACATAATGCCAAAACATTTGGATTTTTTCTGCCTGCATATAATAGTCCCTCGCCAAAACCTGAACGAGTATCTTTTTTTTCTTTAAAACTAAATTTTTTCATTATCATTAATATAATTTTACTGTTGTTGTTACTCCTGACTTTATAGTAAAACTTTTGTCAATAGTATATTCCGATTTATTAGAATATATTGATCTGAAAATCACTCTATATTTGCCGGGCTGGAGAATAAGCGACTCCTGTAAACTATTTTTCCTTAAATTATGTATCCACACAATTTTATTATTTTTTTCAACATACAAACTGCCAAAACCTTTAACAGATTTATTTAAAACTACTATACCTGGCATAGGCATTTCTATTATTGTTGTTGAGCTTTGTTTTATTGATACACTATCAACATATATGCGAGGTAAAGATAATATCTCTAAATCATAATAACCTGTGAGATATTTAATTTTTTGTCCGAAATTCTGAACATTTAATGTTTTATTAGTATTAGATTTTCTAACAATGCACTGAAGATTTTTTACAGCTTTATTGTTAGAACCAACTTTTAATTTTAAATATCCCTGAGGTGCGGGAACAGAAATAATAGTATGTTTCCCGGGAATAATTTTTACTGAATCAAGAGTAATTGCAGGAATAGTATTAATAACTAATTTATATGTTATTAATGGGTCTATTAATAAAGTATCGGGTAAACCGAAATTATTAAGAGTATGAATAAAATTATATTTAATAAGACCTGAAAAGCTATCGTAAAAAGTCATATTAACATTAGTTTCAGTAGGTTTTGAATTTTCATCAAGTAAATTTACCTGTGCAGTAGTAGAATTAAGAGCCTGTGAGATAACAACATTCAGTGCTTTTCTGAATTGATCTTCACTGGAAGCATCAAAATAAGTTCCTACACAATCAAAAGCATCTCTAAAATTTTTTCCTATACCAATAATAAAAGGTTTTAAAATAATACCTTGTTTCTGAAGTTCGCTTGACACGGCACATGGGTCGCCACCACATTCTTCAATGCCATCGGTAATAAGAATAATTATATTTCTTGAATTACCGGATTTGGGAAAATCTTTTGCTGTTTGCTGTAATGAATATGCTATTGGAGTTGTCCCTTTAGGTACTAATGTTTGAAGTTTATGTTTTATTCTTTTTATGTTGAATCTTCCAAAAGGTACTTCAAGCCGGGTGTCAGTACATACCTGTGGAGGGTAATTATATTGATGTCCGTAAACTCTTAAAGCCAACTCAAGATTTTTAACATTGTTAAGGCTGTCGAGTAAATTCGACATTAATTTTCTGGCAATATTAATTTTAATATCACTTTGCCAGCGGCCATACATACTTTGAGAAGCATCAAAAAGAAATAATATCCTGGTAATAGGTTTTTCTTGTTTTTTTTCTTTATAATATTGGGCAGAAGAAAATTGAAAAAATCCAATAATTAATATTACTGACAAACAATATTTTAAATAAGTGTTTTTCAATATATTATATTTTAAAAATTAAAAATCGCCTAAAGTTTCAGTCAACTGTGATAGAGCTAATTTTGTTTGTTCATCATTAGGAGCTTTACCATGCCAGGCACTTGAGCCCATCATAAAATCAACACCAAAACCCATTTCTGTTTTCATAAGTATAACTACAGGTTTTTTCTTATGTAATTTTTCTTTAGCAATATCAATAGTTTTAAGAATGTCTTTAAAATCGTTTCCGTTCATTTCAAGAACAATCCAGCCAAAAGCTTCCCATTTTGCTTTTAAATTTCCTAATGATAAAACATCTTCAACATCTCCGTCAATTTGTCTGCCGTTATAATCTACGGTAGCAATAATATTGTCAACTTTATTATGAGCCGCAAATAAAGCAGCTTCCCAAATTTGCCCTTCTTCTAATTCGCCATCACCGTGCAGAGAATAAACGATTGAGTCATCATTATTCAATTTTTTTGATAAAGCAGCGCCAATAGCAACAGATAATCCCTGTCCTAAAGAGCCTGAAGACATTCTTATCCCGGGTAAACCATCGTG
>JAGGUV010000150.1 GCA_021158345.1 Bacteroidales bacterium | reverse complement strand
CTTTATTATTATTTTTATTTACCATGAATTTTTTTAAGTTATTTCCTGCAAAATTATTAAATATATATTATCAAACTAATGATTTTCAATATATAAAAAAATAAATTCAATAATATAAATAATTGTAATTTTAAAATACAATAAATATACCCTTTTTAATAATTTTACAAAATAAAATAAGACTTGAAAAAATTAAATATTTTTTTCTAAGTATCTTTGAGGAAAATTTTAAAATAAATGCGTAATAAATTAAATATTATTTCTGTTGACAAAGTTGATTCTACAAACAAATTTGCCTGTAAAATATTGCAAAAAGGAAGACCCGTTGAAGGCACAATAATAAATACACAATATCAGTTTGCAGGGAAAGGACAAGGAGAAAATTTTTGGGAGAGTGAGGCAGGGAAAAACCTGACAATAAGTATTATTTTATATCCTGACTTCATATATGCAGAAGAAGAATTTATTTTAAACAAAGCTGTATCTCTTGCTGTTTATAATTTTATTATGGCTTATATTAAAGATGAAAAAGTCAGTATTAAATGGCCTAATGATATTTACGTAAACAAAAATAAAATAGCAGGAATATTAATCAATAACACCATAATTGGTAACAGAATAGATTATTCGATAATTGGTATAGGTATTAATATTAACCAGACAAAATTTTTAAGTTCAGCACCAAATCCTGTATCTTTAAAAAATATTACAGGCATTGATTATAATATTAATAATTGCATTGAAAAATTATATGATTTTATTGAAAAAGCATATATTGAGTTGAAAGCTAAAAAATTTAAAAAAATCAGAAATAATTATTTAAAACATATATTTCAGTATAAAACATGGAATAAATATTTATATAATAATGAAATAATAACTGCAAAAATTATTGGGATATCACAATATGGAAAACTGATATTAGAAAAAAAAGAGGCATCAAAAAATTCTATAATAGAATGTGCTAATAAAGAGATTGAATACTTATTAAAATAATTATTTTAAATTATCTTTTAATTTTTCAGAAAGAATATTAATAAAATTCTTTAAAGGTTTTTTAGCCATCATAGCCAACATAGGATTCACATCAGCATCAAAAATAAGCTGACCTTCTGTTTTATCCTCTTCTAATTGGTATAAATTTACAGTAAGTATATAATCAAAAGAAGTATCACCATTAGGCTTAATAATAATTTTAGAGTATGGGATTTTTTTGTCAATTTTCATACTCAACTTTGTAAGTCCCTGAATATTAAATTCACAAGTTGTCATTGTAGATTGCCAATCTTGAATTTGTTCAGGCATAATATTCTCAAAATTATTAAAATCCGATAAAAAATCGAATACCCTTTCAGCAGATTTATTAATAATTACTTTATCACTTTTTAAATTTAACATAACAGAATTATAAGTTTTTACCCCATTCAGCAGGGTTTTCACGCCATTTTATTAAAGATTGCAAATCATTACTATTAATGTAATCTTCTTCTAAAGCTTTTTTGATAAGAATATCATAATTAGTAAGTGTAAACAAAGGACAATTTGCTTTTTCAAAATTTTCTTTAGCAATATCCAGTCCATAAGTAAAAATTGCGAGCATTCCTTTAATATTGCAACCTTTATCTCTAAGAGCTTTAACAGCATTAAGGCTACTTTTCCCTGTAGAAACAAGGTCTTCAATCACAACAGCAGACTGACCTTCATGAACAATACCTTCAATTTTATTAGTAAGTCCATGGCTTTTAGCAGAAGCTCTAACATAAGAAAACGGTACACCAAGATTTTGTGCAACAAGAATGCCCTGTGGTATTCCACCTGTAGCAACACCTGCTATCATATCAACACTACCAAATTTATCTAAAATAATATTTACAAAGCTTTCCCTTATATATGTTCTAATAATATGATAAGATAGAGTTACTCTATTATCACAATAAATCGGGGATTTTAAACCCGATGCCCAGGTAAATGGGGTTTCAATATTTAACTTAACAGCTTTTATATCTAATAAATAAGATGCTGTTTTTAATGCTATTTCGTTGTTCATAATTTAAAAAAATAGTTTACAAAAATAGAATTTATTGTCTTATATCAAATAAATATACAAATATTAAATAAAAAGCGTCTTTTTTATTAGTAATATTTTTATTTTAGCAAAAAAAAACATGAAAAAAATAGCAATTTTTCCAGGTTCGTTCGATCCTATTACAATAGGTCATGAATCTATTGTTATAAGAGCATTACCATTATTCGACTTAATATATGTTGCAATTGGGAAAAATGCAGATAAAAAAAACTATTTTTCAATAGAACAAAGATTAAAATTCGTAAAAGATGTATTCAGTAAATATCCTAAAATAAAGGTCATAACTTATGATGGTCTGACAGTAAATCTTTGTAAAGAATTAAATGCCAGATATATTTTAAGAGGGTTGAGAACTTCGGCTGATTTTGAATTTGAAAGAAGTGTTGGTCAGGTAAATAAAATGATAAATAAAAATATTGAAACAATATTTATGTTGACAGTTCCTGAACATACTGCTGTAAATTCTTCTGTTGTGAGAGACATTCTTCAGCATGGTGGTGATGTAAGTAAATTTATTCCTAAATCAATAAACTTATAATAAAAATTAATTATTATTCGTTATCTCACAAACAAAGAATTATGAGGAAAAAAATATTTGTATATTTTCTTCTGCTTTTCACATTTCCATATACAAAAGCCCAATACTGTACAATAAAAGGGACAGCTCCCGGAGCTCAGGGCAGAGAAATTAGAGTAATTACTTACTCTGATCAGATATCTTATTTGGAAAAAACTATTGCTTCAGACACAATTGATGCATCAGGAAACTTTAATTTAAAATTTATTAATACTTCAACAATTTATGCTTTTGTTGAGATTGATTTTTACAAATCGGATATTTATTTAGAACCTGACGGAAATAACAATATTGAAATCTCACTTTTTAAAAATAATAAGAATATTAATTTAAACAATCCTTTTTTAAATCCCTTAAGCCTTGATATTAATTTTATAGATCAGAATGAAAATGATATAAATATACTGATTCAAAATTTCAATTCTATTTATAATAATTTTATGATAAAAAATTTTGAGACAATATTAAAAAATCACAGCAGAAAAAAAGTAGAGCAATTTAAAAACGACATTGATAAAAGATTCAAGAATACAACAAATAAATACTTTAAGAATTATATTAAATACAAAATTGCTTCCATTGAGCAAATGTCGCAAATAAAAAACAAAGCAAATCTGGCAAAAAAATATATTATTGATAAACCTATTTTGTATGATAATATCGAATACATGGATTTTTTCAATAATTATTTTAACGATTATGCAGGCAGTATTACCGAATCAGCAAAAAATAAAGATTTAAAAAGCTCCATTAATCACAATATAAAATTTGCAGCATTATCAGACATTATGAGTGCTGATACTATTTTAAAAAATAAAAGATTACGCGAGTTAGTAATTTTACAACTTCTAAAAATAGTATATTATTATCCTGATTATAAACAAAAAAACATAATAAATATTTTAAAACAAATATCAGAAGAGAGTAAATATAAAAGACATAGGCTGATAGCAAAAAATTTGATAAAAACTTTAAAAAATTTATGTCCCGGAACAGCAGCTCCTGATTTCACGCTAAAAGATGTTAATAACAAAAATATTTCTTTGAGTGATTTTAAAGGCAAATACGTTTATATTAATTTTATAACAAAATATAGTAACTATTGTAATATTGATATGAATCTAATCTCAGAATTATATGAGAAATATAATGATAAGATAGAATTTATAAGTATTTCCAATGATAGAAATCCTCAGAAATTCAATAGTAATTATAAATGGACTTTGTTATACTCATTTCATAATAACAAATTAATAAAAAATTACAGTGTAAAATCTTATCCATTATATGTTTTTATTGATGATAAAGGAAATATTATTCAATATCCTGCAAAAGCTCCTGATGAAAATATTGAATATTTTTTTAAACAACTTGTTCGTTAAAACAAAAAATGCTAAAATTAACTTTCCCGTATTTTCTTTGTTCTAAAAAATATTTATAATCAGTAAAGGATATTTCAGAAGGGTGTTCAATAATTAGCCAGCCATTATTATTCAGCAAATTATTATCAAAAACTAAAGACGGAATAATATTAAATTTTTTATTATTATATGGAGGGTCAGCAAAAATTATGTCAAATTTGGAATTTATAAATTTTAAAAATTTAAATGTGTCAGCATTAACAACTTTTAAATTTTCAATTTTTAATTCTGAAACTATTTTTTTTATAAACCGAACGCAATTATAATCTACGTCAACAGTGGTAATATCTTTAACTCCCCTGGAAGCAAATTCAAAAGATATGCTACCAATACCTGCAAAAAGATCCAAAACTTTTAGAGATTCAAAATCGAAATTATTATTAAAAATATTAAAAAGACCTTCTTTTGCCACATCTGTAGTAGGTCTTACAGGTAATTTTTTAGGGGCAATAATTCGTCTCCCCCTATACTTTCCACTAATTATTCGCACAAATCAGAATTTAAAAGATTATAAAAAAAGTGTTGTGGCAAAGGTTCAAATAAATAAGAATATTTATAATAATCGTTTCTTTTAATAAAACTAACATTTCTAACATACTTTAAAATAATATTATATTCTTTAGAACCTTTGAGAATATTTCCAAGAAGAACTAAATCAAAATTCTCAGGATTTATTTTTAATTGTTCGAAAGTAAACAATAAAAAATATATAAAATCTTTATCTGTTTTATATTCAAAAGAATTAAAAAATATCAATTTGTAATTATTAAAAATCACCAAATCAAAATGATCTTTCTCAACATTAAGAAAAGCTTTATTAATATTTTGATTTTTATATTTTATCAAAAGTCCTTCAATCAAAGGAGTAGAAAAATGTCTTACCCGAGATTCAGGAAACAGTTCAATTAATTTACTTTTTAAGCCTACAGGTATAGTATAAACATTGTATGCTTCAAGGTTTGTCAATTTATCATAAACTACCAAATCGTCTTCCTGAATATCATTATTAAAAAAAGCATAATTATTTTTATCATAGACTTCGAAAAGGGGAAATGGAATTAATGTAGATTTATAATTTCTGATAATAATATTAATTCTTTTGAATGATTTATTTAAAATCTCATTTTCAGAAAAGGAATCATTTAATTTATTAAAATATTCATGAGAATTAAATTTCAGCGGATTATTATAATTAACAGATTTAAGAGCAATAAAATTATTAGACTCAGAATTTAATATAGAAAAAGAAAATCCATTCAACCGAAGTTGAATGGATAGTACATATTTAATAGTATTCTTTAAATTAAAAGATTTGTCAAAAATATTAATATTAGGATTAATATTTAACATAAAATTATTCCCAGTTACCGTCAGTAGAAGCCTCAGTTAAAGAACCTACTTTTACACCGGGATATTTATCCATTTGTTTTTTAGTTTCAATATTATTAAGCATCAACTGTTTGTCTAAATCGCTCAAATAAGTAGAATCATGAGCTTTAATTTCAAAAACAGGAATAGAAATTTTACTTCTCTCAATTGTTCCGGCTTTAATGTCAAATTTCAAACCATTTTTATAATATCTTTCAGAGAAAGGAATATAAAAAATTAAATCAACATTAAAATTTTCTCTCTTTCCAAAAATTGAATCATAAACATTAATTTTCCCTATGGTATCTCTGATAGTCTTAGTAAAAGTAGTATCATTAGGGTCTGGGACCATTTTAATTACAGGGATAGAGTCGTTTTTAATAAAAGAAAGTAATGTGTCAAAATCAGCAATATATTTTCTGTTTTTTGACTTATATAAAAATTCAATATCTCTAAAATCTTTCATTCTTTGAATTATTTTAGACTGTCTGTATCTCATTTCCTTATTAAACTTTACAGGACTCATTATGCTTTTATATACCTGAAATGCTAAAAAAATAATAAGTAAACCCAGTAATATTTGTATTATCTTTTGTGATTTTTTCATTTTTGTTTGTTTTTTAATTAATCAATGCAAATTTATAAAAAAAATTATAACCAAATATATATATTAAAAATTTTATCAAATATTTCTATACACATTATCATTTAATAAAATATTTCATAAAAATATTAAAAAAGACAAAAACGGAATCCTTTTATAAAAAATATACATTTTTTTAATTTGTTTATTTAAAGATTATTTTATATCATTGCAATATCAAAATGATATTATATTAATTTAAATTATTAGAATCATGGAAAAAGAATACAAAGCTATATCAGGCTATTTAGGATTATCAGTTATTTTAGTAATAATCACACTATCAATATTAGGGATTATTTTTTATGCTATGTTTTGGCTTTTTGCAATAATAGGGATTTCATTATTTTGTCTCGCAGGATTATTAATTGTTAATCCAAACGAATCAAGTGTACTAACATTATTTGGCAAATATAAAGGTAGTGTAAGAAAGAACGGTTTTTATTGGACAAATCCATTTTTCACAAAAAAAATTATTTCTTTAAGAGCTCAGAATTTAGACAGCGCACCAATAAAAGTTAATGACAAGATCGGTAATCCAATAATGATAGGAATAGTAATGGTTTGGAAAGTAGAAGATACTTTTAAAGCAGCTTTTGATGTAGATGATTATGAAAATTTTGTTTGCATACAAAGCGATGCTGCCATAAGAAAATTAGCAGGTTCCTATCCATACGATAATTTTGAGGATGAAGATGAAAAGATAACATTACGTGGGAGCGGCGAAGATATTAACAAAGTATTAGAAGAACAAATAACCGAAAGATTAATTATTGCAGGTATAAAAGTTATTGAAGCAAGGATAAATTATATTGCTTATGCCTCAGAGATAGCAGAAGCAATGTTAAGACGTCAACAGGCAATAGCAATTGTTGCGGCAAGATATAAAATTGTAGAAGGTGCAGTAAGTATGGTTCAAATGGCATTAAAAGAGCTATCGGAAAAAGATATTATTGAACTGGATGATGAACAAAAAGCCGCAATGGTAAGTAATCTTATGGTTGTGCTCTGTTCTGACAGAGATGCTAATCCGGTTATTAATGCAGGTACTCTTAATCAATAATATTTTTTCTTGTAAATAATAAATTAGCAAAACATGGCTAAAAAAAAATCCTTTGTCCTGAGATTGAACCCCGAGGTTTATAAAAAAGTTGAAAAATGGGCTGCAGATGAATTCAGGAGTACTAATGGACAAATTGAATGGATAATTACTAAAGCACTTAAAAATGCCGGTAGATATAAAGAAAAAGATAAAAATTAATTATTGAAAATAATTTTGTCTTAGCCATTCAAATAAAACAACTGCGAGGCAATGTGTTACATTCATAGATTTTGTTTTACCAATAACAGGGACAAAAACAGAATTATTGGCAAAATTTAAAATTTCATTTGAAATTCCTTGTCTTTCGTTACCAACAATAAAAGCAGATTTTTCAGGTAATTTTTTATTAAAAACATTTTCAGCCCCCTGAGTTGTTTCTATTGCTATAATATTATAATTATCAGGTATCAGAGGCTTAAAATTATCATCTTTTAAAAAAAAATAATTTACATTTTTAATACTTGTTTTAGCAATTCTTTTTATTTTACTTTGTCTGAAATTATCATCACAATTAACAAATATCAACTTTTCAACATCAATATTATCTGCAAGACGAATTACAGAGCCAATATTTTCGGGTGTACGTAAATTATCAGCTATAATAATTGGTTTAAATTTTAAATTAGGAGTCTTAAAATTTTTAAAGAAAAGATTAGCATTATTTGACATCTGACAAAAATAATATTATGAAGAATAATATTTACCCTGCCAGGTATTTTTTTCTTCTAATTTTTTTTCAATACGATTCAAGATTTGGTCATTTCTGATATTTCCCCATGTAGGTCCTGCAATAAAACGCGGAGGCACTTCTCCTGCAAATCTTTCTATTACAATTTCAGGGTTGAGATATTCAATAAAATTCACAACAAAATCAATATATTCATCAAGACTAAAAAAATTAAAATCTCCGGGATTTTTTTTATACTCAAATTCCATCTGAGTATCTTTAAGTATCTGCAATTGATGAAATTTTATTGTTTTAATGGGTAACTGAGAAATTATTTTATGTTGTTCAAAAATCTCTTGCCGGGTTTCACCCGGTAAACCAAAAATAAAATGAGCACCAACATTAATCCCATAGTCAGCAGTTTTTTTTATTATCTCAACACTTTTTTCAAAACTATGACCACGATTAACTCTTTTAAGAGTTTTATTATAACACGATTCAACACCATATTCAATTATCAGATAATAATTTTCAGATATTTCCTTAAGGTATTTCAATTTTTCATCATCAATACAATCGGGTCGTGTGCCAATAACCAAACCGATAACTCCGGAAAAATCCAAAGCTTGTTGATAAATTTTTTTTAAATATTTTACATTAGCATAAGTATTGGAATATGGCTGAAAATAAGCGAGGTATTTTTTAGCACGTCTATATCTTTTCCGGTGAAATTCAACACCTTCTGATAATTGTTGTTTAATAGTTTTATAAGGGCTACAATAAGAAGGATTAAAAGCATTGTTATTACAATAAGTACAACCGCCTCTTGAAATACTCCCGTCACGATTTGGGCAAGTAAAACCTGCATCTACAGACAATTTCTGTACACGTGTATCAAAAATCTTTTTAAAATAATTTGAATAAGAGTTAAAACGCCTACTATCGCCCCAAGAATAAATCATAAAAAGTATTTAAAAAAATAAACCTAAGAAGCTAAACTTCTTAGGTTTACTATATGATTATTATAAAATATTAATCGTTAGTAGCATTTTCAAGAATTCTCATAATTGAGAAAATAAAAATTGCAGAAATAGTTAACATCACAACAAGAAGCAGGAAGAATTGCCACATTTGCCATCCATCCCAGAAAGCACCAATAAAGCCGGCTAATAAGTTTCCAATAGCTGTTGATGCAAACCAACCACCTTGAGCTATACCAGCCAATTTTGGAGGAGCAACTTTAGAAACAAAAGAAATTCCAATTGGGCTATAGAATAATTCCGAGATAGTTAAACTGAAATAAGTTCCGATTAACCAAAATGGTGTTACTCTTGCTGCATCACTAACTAAATCATTAGAGTTTCCAAATTGCAAAGAAGCAATAACCATAATTCCAAAACTAAATGCAGCTAAAATAAGTCCTATGCCAATTTTTCTTGGAGATGTTGGTTCCTTACCTTTTTTATTAAGCTTAGCAAAAATACCTATAATAATAGGAGTAATAAAGACTATAAAAATAGGATTAAAATGCTGGAATTTAATAGGATTAATAGGCATACCTGAAGGGTTATATCCACTAATTACAAAATATGCTATTATTAAACCGGCAACTGTCATAGCGGCACCAATTAATTTTTTAGTACCTTTTGCTTTTTTATCAAGCATAAAAATAACACCAATAATTGCAGCAATAATTGGAAGAAGTGAACGTAAATCAAACAGAGTATAAGTTGCAGGAGAAACCCTTGTGACAGTAAAATCACGTGCAAATAATGTTAATGTAAATCCATTTTGATGAAATGACATCCAGAAGAAAATATTAACTAAAAATAATAACCCTAAAGCAATAAGGCGTTTTTTAGTTTGAGCCTTTGAAAGATTAGGAATTTCAATAGTGTTAGGATCTTCCGTTTTTTTAACGCCTACTTTTCCATCAATATGCTTATAATGTTTTCTAAAAGCAACAAAAATAATTAATGAAATTAAGATACTTATAGCTGCAATACCAAAACCATAATTGTAAGAATTACTAACAGAATTAATATAATCATGACAAAAATTAGTTAAATTAGAAAATTGATAAGTCCCTGCAATAATATTTTCTTTAGCCAATCTTGTTAACTCAGCAGTTTTGTCAAAAGCACCACCGCTAAGTAAATATTCATTTGCTAATTCCGGAATTTTACCACTGTAAATAAAGCCATCACCTTTCATAATAAAATTATTCATAGCTTCAGCAGCAGAAGGGGCAAAAAATGCACCAATATTTATTCCCATATAAAATAAGCTAAAAGCAGCATCTCTTAATTTGCCCATACCACTTTGGTCATATAACCTACCAACCATAGCTTGCAGATTACCTTTAAAAAAGCCGGTACCAATAGAAATTACAGCTAATGCAACATAAATACCAACTAAATCATTACTGGTATTTGCCAATAAGCTATAACCTACTATCATTAAAACAATTCCTGTAATAATTGTTTTACCAAACCCCAGAACTTTATCTGCGAGAATACCGCCAATTAATGGAATAAAATATATCCCAAATAAAAACAAGCCATAAACATGTCCCGCTTCTTTTGCAGTCATACCAAATTTTGCTTGAAGAAATAAAGTAAAAATTGCAATCATAGTATAATACCCAAATCGCTCACCCATGTTTGCAAACAAAAATACGTATAGTCCTTTCGGATGTCCCTTAAACATATATCAAATTTTTAGTTAATAAATAAGTTATTTTTGCACAAAAATAACTATTTTTAATTTTTATCCTAAAATTAGGAACAAAACAGTAATAATTATTTTAATTTCTATTGTAATATTTTTTTCTCTCATTCGTCTTTATAACAAATGGACATAAATAGATTTAAATCGGAAATAATTCCTTTAAAGGATAAACTGTTCAGGTTTGCTTTAATGTATCTGAAAAATACAGAAAAAGCAGAAGATATTGTCCATGATGTATTTATTAAACTTTGGTCAAAAAAAGACGATTTGAAAAAAGTTAAAAATATTGAAGCATTTTCAATGGTTATAACAAAAAACCTTTGCTTGGATAATTTGAAATCAAAAAAAAATAAAACTTGTGAATTAATAGATTATAACAGTGGGATATCAGACAAAACACCTTATTATGAAACGCAAAATAAGGATATCGGGGACAAAATCAGACAGATTATGGATACTTTACCTGAACAACAAAAATCAATTATTCATATGAGAGATATAGAAGGATATGGTTTTGAAGAGATATCTGAAATTTTAAATATTAACACTAATACAATAAGAGTAAATTTATCAAGAGCAAGACAAAAAATTAAAAACACATTAATAGAAGTTTACAATTATGAGCCATCAGGATATTAATAAAATATTAGAAAAATATTATAAAGGGGAAACTTCTTTAAAAGAAGAAAAAATTCTGCACAATTTTTTCAACGACAATAAGAAGGCAGATAATTCTTTTGTTGAAAAAGATATATTTCAATATTTTGATAATGAAAAAAACCAAAAAATTGAAAACGAAAATTTCAGTGATGAGCTGATAGAAAAATTAGTAGAAACAAAAATTATTAAATTCAGGAAATCTCCAAAGGAAATAATAATTATGATCTCAAGTATAGCTGCATGTTTTTTAATAATATTTTTCTTTTATATAAAACAAGACAATACAAAAATAAATGCAAAAAATTCACAAATTGCTTATGCAGAGACTAAAATAGCACTTCTTGCAGTATCTGAAAAATTAAATTACGGATTAAATAAAACTCATAATTTAAACAAAATTAATACAGGTATTAAAAATTTGAATAAAATTTCAAAAATTAATACAGGGCTCAATGAATTAAAAAAAATCGAAAAATTTAATAAAGGTTACGAACTATTGAACAAAATAAAAAAATAATTAATCATTTAAAATCAAATAAAATGAAAACTAAAAAAACAAATTTCAAAAAAGTTCTATTAGGAATATTTTTAATAACATTAATAGCATTGCCTTCTTTATTAAAGGCGCAAAACAGTCCTATGGATAAATTATTTAATAAATATAACGGGGAAAAAGGATTTACAGTAGTAAATATTTCAAAAGAGATGTTTCAACTTTTTAGTCAGATGAATACTGACACTACAAAAGAATCAGAAGACTTCTCAAAAGTTGTAAACAATTTAAACGGCATGAAGATTCTATCTTGCTCAAATGATACTGATTCTCATTTCTACAATGAAATAATAAAAAATATTCCATTATCAGAATATAAAGAGATAATGACAGTAAAGGATGAAGAATCAAATGTAAAATTTCTGGCAAAGACAAAAGGGAAAAACTATTGCGAGCTCATTATGATAGCAAGAGATAATAACGAAACTACATTGCTATTTTTTACAGGAGACATTAATTTAAAAGATATTTCAAAATTGTCGAAATGTGTTAATTTAAGTGGTATGAACGTAGCTCCTTTAAATTTTTAATTTACAGATAATAAGTCTTCAAAATATAAGAAAAGGTTAAAAATCGGGAATTATAAACTTGAAAATCTGAACTGAAGCTTATATAAATATTATATAATATTATAAAAGAATTATTTGAAAATCAATAAACTATAAAAAAAAGAACCCATGAAAAAAATTATTTATATTTCGATTTTAATTTTAATACCTTTATTTTTAAATGCTCAAAAGTCGCCTGTTAATAAACTCATAAGAAAAAACAAACGCATAAAAGAGTTTACAATAAAAAACATTACTAAGAAAAAAATATTTAATTTTAGCACCACTAATAAAGAAGGTAATAGTCTTAAAAGTTCAATAAATTCAATTAAAGCCATAAAATATGTTTATTCTGAAAATAATAAAACCGGTTATAAAAAATTTTACAATAATGCTTTGGCAAGAATAAAAAAACATGATTTTATTGAATTAATATCTGTAAATAAAGAAGGGAAAAAAATAAACATTCTTTTTAAAAAAGATGATAAAAAAATCAAAGAGGTAAACATTTTAGAAGAAAAATCAGACAAAACAGTACTAATAAATATTCGCGGAGATATTGATTTCAGTCAAATTAATAAATTCAAAAATATAAACATTGAATAATTTTTTTCTTTTCAAAAATCATCAATATTTATATCTCAGTTGTAGTTTAAATTCTGTTTTTTTATTTCCATTAATTTGATTCAGACCGGTGCTTATAATATCTTTATTAGAATAATATGTTTGTGCGAATCTTGTCCAGACATCAAGATTTTGGAAAATTTTATAATGTAATAAAATATAAAATCTGGAGCCTTTATAAAAATATGAAGGAAAAGAAAAGGAATACAACACATCATTTTCATAAGCATAAATTCGTTCGTCATAAGTATCAGTATCAAACAAAGCATAACGCATTGTAAGAGAGAAAGGTTTATTCAAAGGTTTGAATATCACATCCTGATACATCATAAATCCATTTCCTGTATTATCATTATATTTATGATCAACATATTCAATACGATTTTTTAATTCCAGAAACGGCAAAACAGAATAAGAAATATTGTATCTAAAACTAATAAGTTTATCATTAAGCGGAAGATTTATAGGTAATAATTCATCATTAAAATTGAGTTTTTTATTTTTTTGTCTGTATCTAAAAAACATCTTAACATCATTTGACAGTTTAAAATCTATTTGAGTAAAGATTTCATAACCTTCGGAAGGAGCATATATTCTATATTTTATCCAAGGGAAAGAATAACTGTCGCAGTAGGCTTTAATGCTAATTTTACGAGTCAGCCCAATATTTACGCCAAGATAAAGGGCTTTTTCATTTGAACAAGAAGAGACAGAAAAAGCATTGGCATAAAGATTTTGATAATTTCGCCGGAAATTTCTATAAATTACAGAAAATAAAAATCCTGGGTTCAAGCTTGTAACCATACCCGTTAAATATGCCAGACCTTTATTTTCACTAAGACTTATTTCGCCGAAAAAATTAAATTTCTTTATAAGATAGTCAAAATCAATACCTGCATTAAAATTATCATTACCTTTAAAATTAAATAAATAAGAAGGTTTATCATCGGGAATAACATTAGCGTTATAATCTGTTTTATAAAATGTGAGGCCAAGTTTTATTTTTCTTTTTTTATACTTAATATTTCCGCCAAATAATTTTTCATAAACAGAATTTTTATCATAAATCTCAGAAGGCAATCTATGATATCCTGTATGCTGAAAAGTACTCACAGATAAAACCTTGTCTAAAGAATCTTTTTCAATAATATTAGCATCTAATTTTCTTTTTGAAAAAAAAGTGGAAAACTCAAAATTTTTATATTCTGAGGTAATAGCCATACCTTTAAAATAATTAGTTTCGTTAGCAGAATTATTGGGCTTAATACCCTGAGCATAACGTTTAATGCTAACAGCATCGGGAGTTTTACCAAAAGCAAGTCCTGACCACAAAGTAAGTCCCTGACCAAATTGCAAATGATAATTTCCAAGAGCAATTTTTTTAATTATTCCAATATCCTTAGCAAAAATATATCCTGAATAAAAATCAAATCCATTTTGAACTTTTGCATCAATAAATTTTTTTTTATTTTTCTTAAAAAATATCTCCCCTGGGTCTTTTTCAGCTGTAAAGCCAAATTTTATTTTATTAAAATAATTAAAGTCATAATGAGTATAAATTTTTTCAGGACCACCAAGAAATCGCATATTTGGTTTATTTTCATATACAGAATCAATAGCATCAGCATAACCGGCTTGTTTTTCGAGTATTTGTGAATATCTTACAAAAATTCTATTTCTTCCATATTTAAAAACATTCTTAAAACTAATTTTTTTTTCTGTTACAGGCTTTTTAAAACAAATAAACGGTAACATCATTTTCATTGTTTCTTCAGTGAAACCATCAACATACAATAACTCATATTTCGAAACTATTGCACCATAGTTAATTATATAACCTAACAAGCTGCTTATTTGAAAATCATTCAAAAAATATAATTGTTTTAAGTCATCTTCAGTAGCAGAATTAATATTCAAAGGATGTTCAAGAAAATCATATAAATTTCCAACAATATCAGAATAATCAATTTCCTCGTCAGTATTTTCGGCTATATACTCAATTATACCTTCAATAATATTATTTTCAGAATTTTGTTTATCTGATTTCTCTTTCTGTGAAAAACAAACAAAAGGGATTATAAAAATCATAAAGAAAACCAATATATATTTTATATTTCTTATCATTATTTAAATTTATAAATAAGAGAAAGTTGAGATGAAAAACCTAAGACCTGATGAATAGAAGATGAAAAATCAACAGTAAATTTTTTATAGTTAAATCCCACTCCAAAAAAATTAACAAAAGGATTTGTAGAAATGCCTGTTCGTAGATATACTTTCTTCATTAATAAATATTCAATACCGGTTTTAATAACAGGTGGATTATCAATATTTTTATCAGCTTCAAACGAGATTAATAAATCGTCGGAGATAAAATAAGCAGTCCCAATCTTCACAATAGCAGGGACTCTCTCGTCATAAGCCTTTGATATTCTTGCATTAACAGGATTAAAAATATGTGCGGCAATTGTTAACTTATCATTAATTTTTGAGCAAACACCAATATCAAAAGTAACAAGGCTTTTGTTCCCATAATTTTCACCTATACGTGTAGATAAATAATCGAGCTGCAAACCGGCAGAAAATCGTTCTCCGAATTTTCTTGCATAAGCCAACCCCATTTTTGACTCATTAAAAAGATTAAAACCAAAATAATTAAAGCTTGCACCAATAACGCCAAAATTTGCAGGGACAGCCACAACAAAAGATTTAAGCGACAATTCTTTCACTAAGAACCGGTTTTCATAATATAATCCCGCAGTAATTTTATTGATATCAACCATACAAGCCGGATTATTTTGCACAGCCCACACATCCATAATTGCAACAGAGGAATGTGCAATTCCTGCTGACCTGGCTCCAATAATAAAATTTTCTCCCGTAGCCATAAGTCTCTGATGGGGGAAAAATAAAACAATTAAAAACAAAAAATTATGAAAATAAAATCTTTTCACAAAATGTATTTTAAAGTATTAATCAGAAAATTAGCAAATAATATTAGCATTTAAAAAGAATTCAGTAATGCTAAAAATCATAATCAGGTATTATTATCTGATAAAAAAAAGAATGATAAAAGTAATTATTTTCAGGGGAAAAAGCAATAGAAAACACAAAAAAAATAATAATAATTTATTTTTAAAATCTATAGATAAAAAACAAACAGGTTTTATTAAACTAAAATTCGTATTTTTGTATAAAGAAACAAAAATTATTATGATAAAGAAAAAAATAGTAGTATATAAAGAAACAAAAATGGCTGATGCAATAATTTCATTCAAAAAATCTTAATTTTTATTTGAATTAATTTCCTCCATCAATTCAATTGCTTTATTAAGACAAGCATCTTTTTCCACAGATTTCATCCATTTGTTGATGCGTGCTTTTTTCACAGTATCAGATTGAATTTCAGGCAAATAATATTTTAAAGGAGAAAGTTCAATATTAAAACAATATTTGTTAATAGTATCGAATTTTTTATTTTGTTCTTCTATCAATTTTTCATAGGCAGTAAACTTTTCAAAATTTAAAGGATAAGAAGTGTTGTCTCTTAATTTTTTAAGTCTTTGTGCATATTGATCAATAAGAATAAAAGCAGAATCGGTTTTAATATTATTATTAAAATCAGCAACTAATTTATTAAAATCATAAGAAAGCTTATACTTTTTATAATTTAAAGATTGTATTTCGTCCCAGGTTAAAGGATGGTCGAGGTCTTTTTCGCCAACATCAAGATAAGAATAATTATCAGGTAAAATAATATCAGGGATAACACCTTTCAACTGAGTAGCTCCGCCATTAATACGATAAAATTTCTGGAAAGTAATTTTTAAAGAGCCTAAAGAATTTCCATTATAATTACGAATAAATCTGTCTAAATCGACAAAACGCTGTACAGTACCTTTTCCAAAAGAAGATTTACTTCCCATAATAATACCTCTGTTATAATCCTGAATAGCAGCAGCAAAAATCTCGGAAGCAGAAGCGCTCATGGAATTAATAAGAACAACAAGTGGTTTGTCAAATAAAATGTCTGGGTCATCATCGGAAAGCACCTGAGGTTTGCTATTCCTGCTTTTAACCTGAACAACAGGTCCCTGTTCAATAAACATACCAACAATTTTAACAGCATCAACCAAGGCTCCTCCCCCATTATTTCTTAAGTCAAAAATAATTCCTGATACACCTTCTTCTTTTAAATGTTGAATTTCTTTTTTAACATCATCAGCACAATTTCTTCCTTTTGGATTATTAAAATCAGCATAAAAAGAAGGCAACAAAATATATCCTATTTTTTCATTATTCTCTTTTATAATAAGAGATTTGGCATAAGTTTCTTCAATAACCACAATATCACGGATAATAGGAATTACAACAATACTACCGTCAATTTTTTTAACAGTAAGTCTTACCTCAGTACCTTTTTTTCCTCTAATCAATTTCACAGCATCATCAAGGCGCATATCAACAATATCAACAGGTTCTTTATCACCTTGGGCAACCTTAAGGATAATATCACCAACTTCTAATTGACCTTGACGCCACGAAGCACTACCCGGAACTATGCTATAAACAGTAACATATCTGTCTTTCTGCTGTAAACGTGCTCCTATTCCCTCCAATTTTCCTGACATCATAATGTCAAAATTTTCTTTATCCTTTGGCGGAAAATATACTGTATGTGGGTCGTATTCACCTGCTATTGAATTTAAAAATAAAGAAAATCTATCATCATATCTACTATATTTATCTAATCTGTAAAAAAGGTCTTTATAGGTTTTCTTTAATTTTTCTCTTGCCTCGGCTTCTATAGTTTTAAAGGGTTTAATTTTAACTGAAGTATCATTTTTTTCTTTAGCATTTTCTTGTATTTCAAGTTGTGTCTTTATTCTTAATAAAGTTTGATATTTTAAATATTTATGCCATTCATTTTTAAGCTCATTTTTATCTTTAGCAAAATCTGTTTTTTCTTTATCTAATTGAATTTCCTGATCTTTATTAAAATCAAAAGGTTTGTCAAGAATTTCCTTGTAATATTCTTCGGCTTCTTTAATTCGTGTATTAATCAGATTAAAAGAAGCATCAAAAAACTCAAAAGAATTTCTTTTTATTTCATCATCAATATCAATTTTATATTTTTCTAAGCTTTTAATATCAGATTGTATGAAGAAAATTTTATTATAATCGAGTTTCTCAATAAAATCATCAAAAACTTTAGCCGAAAACTCATCATTAATATCACAGGGTGAATAATGAGCATTCTCTAAAACATAAATTAATACTTTGTTTAAAAGTGCATTTCGTTCATTGTTTTGTTCAACTGCATTTTTATTTGAAACATATGAGGAGAATAAAATAAATGAAGCAACAATAATAAAATATTTATAATATTTTGATTTTAACATAATGATAAATTTAATGGATAAAATTTCGGTAAATTTAAACGAAAAACTTAAATACTAAGAAATATCTATGTTAAAATATGTTAACAAAGATATTTTAAACCTAAAATCCGCAAGCAGATTCCATTTGGACACGAATTTCACTAATTAACACGAATTTTGTATCACTAAAATAAGTGAACAATTTTCTGTATAATCCACTCATTCTATTACACTAATAAAAATCCTTGCGGATTTATGGTTAAAATAAAAAACAGCAAAAAACTAAGCGTCAACATTAGCATATTTAGCATTTTTCTCAATAAATTCTCTACGTGGAGGGACCTCATCGCCCATAAGCATAGAAAAAACTCTATCTGCTTCAGTAGCACTTTCAATAGTAACTTGTCTAAGAATTCTAAATTCAGGGTCCATAGTAGTATGCCAAAGTTGTTCAGAATTCATTTCACCAAGGCCTTTATATCTTTGAATGTGTAAACCTTTTTCACTACCGTTTGCAGAAAATTTATTAACAATTTCAAGTCTTTCTTCTTCAGTCCAGCAATATTCACTTTCTTTTCCCTTTTTAATAAGATAAAGAGGAGGAGTAGCAATATACACATAACCGTTTTCAAGCATTTCTCTCATATATCTGAAAAAGAAAGTAAGGATAAGAGTAGCAATATGGCTTCCGTCAACATCAGCATCAGTCATAATAATAATTTTATGGTAGCGTAATTTTTCAAGATTAAGCGCCTTGCTATCTTCCTCTGTGCCAATAGAAACGCCCATAGCAGTGAACATATTTTTGATTTCTTCATTATCAAAAACTCTATGTTGCATAGCTTTTTCTACATTAAGGATTTTACCCCTTAAAGGGAGGATAGCCTGGAACTCTCTGTTTCTGCCTTGTTTAGCAGTTCCACCAGCAGAGTCACCTTCGACAAGATATAATTCACAATTAACAGGATCTTTATCGCTACAATCGGATAATTTTCCCGGCAAACCTGAACCTGACAGAACATTTTTACGCTGCACAAGTTCTCTGGCCTTACGTGCAGCATGTCTTGCTGTTGCAGCTAATATAACTTTGTTTACAATTATTCTTGCTTCTTTAGGATGTTCTTCAAGATAATAATTTAACAGCTCACTAACAAGTTGGTCAACAGCACCCATAACTTCTGAATTACCCAATTTTGTTTTTGTTTGACCTTCAAACTGTGGCTCTATTACTTTAACAGAAATAACTGCTGTAAGACCTTCACGGAAATCATCACCGTTAATAGAAAATTTGAGTTTAGAAAGCATACCTGATTTTTCAGCATAGCTTTTGAGAGTACGCGTTAAAGCTCTTCTAAATCCTGATAAATGTGTACCACCTTCGTGAGTATTAATATTATTTACGTATGAATAAACATTTTCAGAAAATGAAGTATTATATTGCATAGCTATTTCAAGGGGAATATTATTTTTAACACCTTCCATATAAATAGGTTCGGGCATTAATTTTTCACGTGTAGCATCAAGATAATTTATAAAATCCTTAAGACCATTTTCAGAATAAAATTTCTCGTAAATAAATTCTCCATTATCATCTTTATTTCTTTTATCTGTAATAGAAAGGGTTATACCTTTATTAAGAAATGCTAACTCACGTAAACGCATAGATAGAATTTCAAAACTATATTCTTTTGTTATAAAAATACTGTCATCAGGCATAAAATAAATTTCAGTACCTGTTTTGTCAGATTCTCCAATAACTTTTACATCATATAAAGGTTTCCCTTGTGAATATTCTTGTTGAAATATTTTACCTTCTCTGTAAACAGTAGCAATAAATTTTGATGACAAACCATTGACACAAGAAACACCAACACCATGCAAACCACCTGAAACTTTATAAGAATTTTTATCAAATTTTCCACCTGCATGCAAAACAGTCATAACTACTTCAAGGGCAGAACGTTTTTCCTTTTCATGCATTCCTACAGGAATACCTCTACCATTATCAATAACTGTAATTGAATTATCTTCGTTAATAAAGACATCAATATGGTCACAATAACCCGCTAAAGCCTCATCAATAGAGTTATCAATAACTTCATAAACCAAATGATGCAAGCCTCTGACATTAACATCACCAATATACATGGCAGGTCGTTTTCTTACTGCTTCAAGTCCTTCTAATACCTGTATATTTTTTGCAGAATAATCTTGTTCATTACGTCTTATTTTATCACCATTCAAATCACTCATAATCAATTATTTAAATTCTATATTATAATTTACAAATTTACAAAAAATATCCCTACAAACAGCATAAATATTAAACTATTTTGTTAAAAAATATTAATTGTGAAAATTCTTAAAAAGACATATTAATTCCTAACATTAAATTAAATCTTTGTAAAGGATAATTCTCCCAATGCGAATATTTTTGACTTGCTATATTATTCAAATTTAAAAATGCTGATAACATTTCGGAATATTTATAATCAACGGAAAAATTCAAGTCAACAGCTGATTTAATAGTTTTATCAATAACAATATTATTTCCTGTATACGACTTATAATACATTTTGTCGAAAACAAAAATTCCTGTATTAAAAGTAAAATTATTGTTAAAAATATATTTAGCAGACAAACTTATATCAAACTCAGGCTTATACCAAGGTTTATCCTCTGTTTCTATTGAGTAAGAATAAAAATTGGGTGTTAAAATAAAATTAAGTTTATTATTAATTTTATAATCGAATTCTGCATGAATTTTAAAAACATTTCCATCATCAAAAACACAGGTAAACTTATTCTTTAAAACAAAATTTGTGTCTTTAACAAAAAAGTGAGCATTTTCAAAAACTGTATTTGACGCTGAAATACTATAATTAAAATTATTTTTAACATGACCTTTAATTCCGCCATAGATATGAAATTTATTATTTTGGTAACTTAAAGGAATATCAGAAATAACAAAAGAATTTTCATCAGTAATACTCTTAAAACTATTTTTATGGATATTTCCGGAAACACCTGCATAAAAATACAAAGCACTATCAGAAACACAAGTGTTGAGCTCAATGTCGGGATAAAGATAAACATCAGAAACAGAATCAGAAACTATAGAAGCATTGACACCAACTTTTAAATTAATATTTGCCAGATTAAATTTAATATTCGGTTGAAATTTTAAAATAAAATTATTCGATTTTTTATAATAAACCGATGAGTTATTATAAAAATCAAAATCTGTAAGTAAAGAAATATTTTGTTTATCTGTAAAATCGAATAATTCAAAATCTTTATCAAATAAAATATTTGCATTAATTCTATCTTCTTTAACTGTATAATTATCAGAAAAATGATAATATTTAAAATTAGATGAATAATTTAATTTTTCAGGATATTGGTTAGTACTTTTAAATTTCAAATTAAAATTATAAAGTGTAAAAATTTGTTTAGTATCATTTTTATCGGGTTCAACTAAAAAATCAGCAGGATTATATCCATAAAAATGCAAGAGGTTTCTTGAATATTTAGCTGATGTTGAAAGATAAGAATTATCGAAAACAGCTTTGCCGAATATTTCAGCAAGATCATTACTATAATCACTCGGGCCTACATTTTTAATTTTACCTGTAGAAGATATATGCTTTAGATGAACGCCTATATTTCCTTTTTTTGATCTCGGACTACTAATAAACAATTCTCCGTATGGTGTTGTATAATTACCCAAACCAAATTTCAGATACATAGTTTTAAGTTTTTCTTTTTTTTCATCAGCCAATTTTGCAGGTTTATAAACATTAATGCTTTTTGGCGTAGAAAAATTCTTAGACTTAAAAACATAAGTAACATCAGATTTTTTGAGCACGCTTTTTTTAATAAGCGGGTTAACATTAATTTTATTTGCTTCAATAATATCCGGTTTATATGGAGCTACAATAGTAATCTCTTCTTTATATTTTTCTTTTTGAGCAAACAAATTATTTGCTAAAAAAATTATTAATACTATCAGTGAAAATTTAATATTTTTAGTAAACATAATTTAACAAGTTAATTAAAAAACATCATTTAATTCATCTTCAAAATCTTCGTTGTCTTCTTTTTTATTTTGAACTTTTTCTAATGGTTTTTTATTTTCGGGTTTTAATTTTTTGTTTTTCTCTTTTGATTTTTCTCTTTGCAGGATTTCATTTTTCTTTTGTATAGCAATATTTTTCAGGTCTTCACCTGAATAATTATCAATAATACTTTGCAATGTTAATTTAGCCTGAAAATCATTATTTGTTTTAATATAAATATCTGCTAACAAGATAAATGATTTTGCCACCCAATAATCGCAAGACGAAAAATTATCTACAAGAGCAAAAGCAGACTTTTCGGCTTTTTTATATTTACCTTCTTCAAACAAAAAATATGAAAGATAATATTGAGCCTCAGCCCCCCTCTTATCTTTTGAAAGTTTAGAAAGTATTTTGAATTCTTTCCCTGCAAGATTTTTATCTGACAACAAATAAGCAGATTTTGCTTTTAAATAATGCGCCTCAATAATGATGTCTTCAGTGTTTTTTTCAATTTTCAAAACATCGTCGGATGCTTTAATTGTCTCTTTATATTTTTTTAATAAAAAATAAGTCCTCATCTTGCCTATTAAGGCTTTGTTAATATTTGCTTTATATTCGGCTTTTTTCTCCAACTCAATATAATCAGATAATGCAGCTTGATATTTCTTTAAGTCAAAGTTTATTTGAGCAGCCTGTAATAATGAATTCTCAATAAAATTATTATCTTTCTGTCCTATCACATAATTATAACATAACAAAGCTTCTTCAGTATTTTTATTTTTCATCTCACAATTTGCCTTATAATAATTGGCATTAACAGCAAAAGAACCATTAGGAAATTTTTTCAAATAACTGTCAAAACCAATAATAGCTTTTTTGCAATCACCTTTCATATACTGATTTTCAGCAGCAATATATGTTATTGAATCAAGTTCAGTATCTCTTACTTTTGAAAAACTCTGCTTGTTGACATATTTAAAATATTCGTCAACTTTATTCATATCAACATAAATATTTCTCATACTAATCAATGCTTCTTTTGATTCAGAGGAATTAGGATAATCTTCAACTACCCGCTTCAAATATTTTAAAGCCAAATTATTTTTGCCAACATTATAATACACTAATGCTGATTTTAACAATGATTTTTTAACATACCTGCTTTGCGGATAATCGTTAATAATTTTGTTGAAACTAACCAGAGCTTTGTCGTTATTATTTATAAGAAGATAGGTAATAGCAAGCTCATAAACAGCATCATCATTATAAATTGATTTTTTAAAATTATTAATAAGGTATAAAAGGCATTTTGTTTTCTTGTTGAATTCACTCTGTGTTCCCAAAGCTTTTGCTTTTTGAAACAATGCATAATCAACACCAATAACATTCATATCTATAGCTTTGGTAAATGCTGCTATTGCATTAATATAATCATTTTTAATAAAATAGCAATCACCTAATCTTATAAAAGCATCATTAATCATTTTAGGGCTTTCGGAAGATTTTTTCTGAATAAATCTTTTAAAGAGCCAGGTGGCATCATTATAATTTTTCATTTTAAAAAAGCAATAAGCCATATTATAATTGGCAGTATTATAAATCTCTAATTTTTTTGCCTCTGGACAATTCAAAAACTTTTTATAATTTTTAACTGCTTGGTTAAAAGCTGATTTTCTGTAATATGCCTCAGCAAGCCAATAATATGATTCTGCTGTAATTGTTTTATCGAAATTATATTTTAAAGCTTTATTTAAAAACGATATTGACTCATCATATTTTCTGTTTAAAAATAATTCCTTTGCCAGATGGAAAGATATTTTTTGATAATCGGATTTGGCATTAAAATCTTTTGATTTTATGCTCTCCAAAGAATTAAGTGCTTCATTATAATTTTTAGAACAAAGGAACAGATTATAAAGACAAGCATAAGCCTCGTCAGCACGCTTTGAATCAGGATTCTCAGCAATATATTTTTTTAATTCATCAATAGCTTCATTATACGGATTATATGATAATTCCATTGACAACTTAGCATAATTAAATAATGCGTCTTCCTTAATTTCTTTATCAAAACCTAATTTATATGCTGATAAAAATGAATTTGAGGCAAACTGTTTTTCATTAGTTTTCAGATAAGAAAAGCCAAGATGATAAAAAGCATTCTGTGCTAAAGAGTCATTTTCTCCAACAGCTCTTGAAAAATTATCTATTGCATTTTTATATTCTTTATTTTGATAATAAGCAAATCCTAAAATATAGTATGTATTAGCAGAAATATTATTGTTAGTATTTTTTAAATACTCTTCAAAAAAAGGTATTGACTTTTGATAATTTAAATTTCTGTAATAAGCTTCGCCTACTAAACGATAAATTTCTGATTTTTTTTTCGAATTACCTTTAAGTAATGGCTCGCCAATATTAATAACCTCATCATAATTGCCTTGCAAATAATATATCTGAATTAAATAATAAGGCACAATTTTTTTAAAGACTCTATCATTTTCCAAGCTTTTAAAACCTTGCAAAGCTTCCTGATAATTTTTTTTAACATAGGCTATGTGAGCATAATAATAATTTACGGCAGAAGAATATTTTGATTTTATATCTTTAATATTTAAAAAAGCCTGATTAGCTTTTTCAAGCTCATTATGCTTCAAATAGCAATAACCTGTAATAAAATAATACTCCGTCTTTTCGTCAGCAGTCAAGTCATTAACATTTACCTTTTCAAATGCTTTAACAGCTTTTGAATATCTACGCTTTTGGTATTCTAATTTGCCAATCTGAAAATTTATTTTTTTAGCTTTTGAATCGGAAGGATACTTTTTAACAAAATTATTCAACTGATATTCCACATCATTATTAAAAAGCTCAAAACCACATAATGCAGCATAATAGTCTGCATTTGCTTTAATTACAGATTGTCTGTTTTTTATGTTTTCACTAATATTTAAAAACATATACTGCGCAGTACTATATTTTTTGTCTTTAAAAAGCTCCAAAGCAGTTTTATATTCAGCTTCAGGATTTTTATATATTGCGGTTTGCTGTGCATAATCAACACAGGCAAATAATAAAACAAATAAGAAACTAAAAATTATCTTCTTCATAAAATTCTTGTTAAGAAATCGAATAAAAATAATACTAATTTTATTTTAAAAAACAATTTAAATGCTATAATTATTAACATTTTATTGTTTGCCATTTTTAACGCATCACAAATAAAATTATTTCAATTTTTTTATTTTAAAATAATTAAAGCATATAAATACTTGAAATTTTTGGTTAGATTTGCATTTATCTGCAACCATTAATTAAACTTAAAATATTTTAACTATGAAAAATTTTTTTAGGCTTATAATATTATGCGCATTAATTATAACATCATGTACAAATAATAAACAAAAAAATATGATTCCTCCTGTAGCAAAAAAAATTAGAAAAGAACTTAAAATTCATGGAGATACCAGAATAGACAATTATTATTGGATGAATGAAAGGGACAATCCTGAGGTAATCTCTTATTTAAAAGCGGAAAATGAATACACTGATGCAGTGATGAAACACACAGAACCTTTTCAAAAAAAATTGTATCAGGAAATTATTGGAAGAATAAAGAAAACCGATGAGTCAGTACCATACAAAGACAATGGATATTTTTATTATTCGCGAACAGAAGGCAAAGCAGAATATCCTTTAATCTGTAGAAAAAAAGGAAATCTAAAAGCCAATGAAGAAATATTATTAGACATTCCGAAAATGGCTAAAGGTTATAAATTTTATCAAATTGGAGGTTCCTCAATAAGCACAAACAATAATATTCTTGCTTATTCTGTTGATACTGTCAGCCGAAGGTTATACACAATTTATTTTAAAAATCTAAAAACAGGAAAAATTTATTCTGATAAAATCCCAAATACTTCAGGAGGTATTACCTGGGCTAATGACAATAAAACTGTTTTTTATACTGTAAAAGACAAACAAACCCTTTTGCCATTTCGAGTTTACAAACACATCTTAGGTACTGACATTTCAAAAGATAAACTTATTTACGAAGAAAAAGACAATACTTTTTATACTTTCTGTTATAAAACAAAATCAAAAAAATATATCATAATTGGTGAAAGCAGCACATTATCTTCAGAATACAGATTTCTTGATGCTGACAATCCTGACGGAGAGTTCAAATTATTTCAAAAAAGAGAGAAAAAACTAGAATATAGCATAGACCATTATAAAAACAATTTCTTTATCAGAACAAATTATAAAGCAAAAAACTTCAGACTGATGAAAACTCCTGTTAATAAAACAGAAAAAAAATATTGGAAAGAAGTTATTGCTCACAGAGATGATGTTTTATTAGAAGGTTTTGAAATATTTAATAATTACCTTGTTGTTCAGGAACGTAAAAACGGATTAATACAATTGCGAATTATCAACTGGGATACTAATGAAAATCATTATCTTGATTTTGGAGAAGAGACTTATGATGCTTGGATATCCACTAACAGAGAATTTGATACTGATATTATTCGATATGGATATTCATCATTAACAACTCCTCGTTCAACCTTTGATTACAATATGAAAACCAAAGAAAAAAAACTTCTAAAACAACAAGAAGTATTAGGCGATTTCAATCCTGAAGACTATCATGCTGAAAGATTGTATGCTGTTGCTAAAGATGGTGTAAAAGTTCCAATATCATTAGTATATAAAAAAGGAATAAAAAAAGATGGAAAAAATCCTTTATGGATAACTGCTTACGGCTCCTACGGCAGTAATTCTGATGCTTATTTCAGTTCAGTAAGATTAAGTCTTTTAAACAGAGGATTTATTTTTGCTATTGCACATGTACGTGGCGGAGAAGAAATGGGACGATGGTGGTATGAAGATGGTAAACTTTTGAAAAAGAAAAATACTTTTACCGATTTCATAGCTTGTACAGAATTTCTGATAGACAATAAATATACCTGCAAAGACAAAACTTTTGCTTGGGGCGGCAGTGCAGGCGGTTTATTAATAGGTGCTGTGGCTAATATGCGTCCCGATTTGTATAAAGGGCTTATTGCTGCTGTTCCTTTTGTGGATGTTGTTACTACTATGCTCGACACAACAATTCCATTAACAACAGGAGAATTTGACGAATGGGGCAATCCTCAAAAAAAAGAATATTATGACTATATGCTTTCTTATTCTCCTTATGATAATGTTAAAACACAAAACTATCCCGCTATGCTTGTTACCACCGGCCTCCACGACTCACAGGTTCAATATTGGGAGCCTACTAAATGGGTTGCAAAACTCAGAGATATGAAAACCGATAACAATATTCTTATTGAAAAAATAAATATGGATTATGGTCACGGTGGTGCTTCGGGACGTTTTAAAATCTATAAAGAAGTTGCCTTGGAATATGCTTTTGTCTTTGACCTTTTAAACATTAAAGAATAAATAATGGAAATTAAAACAGGCATAAAAAATACATCGGAAATAATAGTAACAGAAAAAGATACTGCTGCTAATTATGGTTCGGGATTATTAAAGGTTTTTGCCACACCTGCTATGGTGGCATTAATGGAGAATACTGCTTTAAATTGTGTTAAGAATTTTTTGCCAAAAGGTTATGATACTGTTGGAACAGAGATAAATATTAAACATCTCAATCCAACACCTGTAGGCAAAAAAGTAAAATGCACTGCTGTGCTGACAAAATCAGATAACAATAAATTAACCTTTGAAGTTAATGCCAGCGATGAAAATAATCTTATTGGAACAGGAATTCATAAAAGATATATTATTAATAAAGAGTCCTTTATGGAGAAAATAAAATAGAATTTAGCTTAGCTAAATTTACTCTTTATTTTTTGTATCAATAATAATAGTTACAGGACCGTCGTTAACTAACGAAACCTGCATATTAGCGCCAAATTCACCAAGTTGTATTGATTTTCCAAAATCTGTTTCAAGTTGGTGAATAAATTTTTTATAAATAGGGATTGCAACTTCAGGTTTGGCTGCTTTTATGTATGAGGGTCTGTTACCCTTTTTAACTTTTGCGTGTAAAGTAAATTGACTTATTAATAATATCTCTCCTTCAATTTCATTTATTGATAAATTCATTACGCCTTTGTTATCATCAAAAATACGTAATTTTACAATTTTACTGCTAAGCCATTCAATATCCTTTTGAGTATCATCATTTTCTATGCCAAGCAATATCAAATATCCTTGATTAATCTTACTTTTAAGATTATCATTTATCGAAACACTTGCTTTTTTTACTCTTTGTATAACTGCTCTCATTTATTTTTTCTCCCATTCTTTTTCTTCAAAATACTCATCATTTAAAATGCTAAGATAATTATTATATCTTGAAGTACTAATATCGCCATTTTCAACAGCTTTTTTTACAGCACATTCCGGTTCGTGAGTATGAGTACAATTATTAAATTTACAATCATTCATCAAAGCTCTCATTTCAGGAAAATAATGTGGCACTTCATCCTTTTTAAAATCAATAAGTCCAAATTCTTTAATACCTGGACTGTCGATAATATAGCCTCCAAACGACAGCTCAAGCATTTCTGCATTAGTAGTAGTTTGTCTTCCTTTATTATGCTGTTTTGAAATATAAGAAGTTCTAAGATTTAAACCCGGCTGTATAACATTTATCAAAGTTGATTTACCAACACCTGAATGGCCTGAGAATAAATTTATTTTATCTTTAATCAGAGATTTCAGCAAATCAATATTATCGCCTCTTAATGCAGATACAGAAATATTTTTATATCCTATTTTTGAATATATCTCAACTAATTCTTCCTGTCTTTTTTTTATCTCATCATTATAAATATCAATTTTATTAAAAACAATAATAACAGGAATATTATAAGCTTCGGCAGTAACTAAAAATCTGTCGATAAAGCCTGTGGAAGTGCGGGGATATGCTAATGTTACAATTAAAAAAGCCTGGTCAATATTTGAAGCAATAATATGAGATACTTTTGAAAGCTTTGTTGCCTTTCTGATAATGTAATTATTTCTTTGGTTGATTTTTCTTATTACACCAATATTTTCTTTTTGTAAGATTTCAAAATCTACTCTGTCGCCCACAGCAACAGGGTTTGTTGTTTTTATTCCCTTTATTCTAAGTTTTCCTTTTATCTTACAATCAATCTTCTCTTCACCATATTTTACAACATACCAACTTCCTGTTGACTTAATTACAATACCTTCCAATTTTTAAAAATTTATTGTTTAATTAATTTTTTCAGTATCTTATTATGATTCTTTTCATCAGTAATAATAATAAAATAAATACTTTTTTGCAAATAACTTAATTGATAATTAAATGTCCGTAGTCCAAAAATATTTTGAATTCTGTCTTTAAAAACCAATTGACCATAAACATTATAAATATCAATATTAACATTTGTTCTATTCGACGAGTTAATTGATAATTTAAGCTCATCTTTAACAGGATTATTATAATAAAGTTTTAAATAATTATTCTTCTGTTCATTAATACCATAACTTTCGTTGTCAACTTTTAATTTTAAAATTACCGGCAGATGGTCAGACATATTATAAAGAGCATCTAAAACATCAGATGGTACAGAGGTATTAACAGGAGAAGAATTCACCGATTTATTAAAATGATTTCCATCTTGACCCAAAGCTTTATATGAATCATTGATATATGACACCTTATCAGTATTATTAAGGACATATGAAGAACAGAGAATATAATCAAATCTGTCGTCCATACCTCCTGAGCTGGCACAACCATTTGAAGTGCTGTGAGTAGATTGTGTATGATATTTTGCATAATCATAATTATTATGCCAATAACCAATTTGATTTATAGGGTCATAAAAACGTATATCTTCGTTAGAATAATTTATTAAATTTTGAAAGGCTTGTTCAGTATTTGTATAAATATTAAAGTCACCCATAAAAAAATAATTGCCAATAGAATTTGTTGAATTCAGATAATCCATTACTTTTTTTGTTTCAGCAGCTCTCTCAGCCTCATAACCCTGACTTGCTTTTAAATGTGCAACAATGCAATTTATAAATATAGTATCCTGAAAATCATCTGTATTTGGCGGCTTATAATAAAGTTTATAAATATCAATATCTCTGTAATTAGTTGATAAAGCTTTTTGTGATTTTATCCCAAGCTTTTCAGAATTATAATACAACATATTAACAGTAGGTGAATTTGAAGAATTAATACAACCTGATTTTTTATAATAATTTACTCCTGCTGTATTTAACACTGAATATAATACTCTGTTTTGATATGTAGAACTTTCTGACATTTCATTGACAGTAAAAATATCAGGTTTCACATATTTTGTTATTGTAGTCAGATAACTGTCTTTATTTGAAACATTATTATTTGAGCCTGTACAATAAGAAGTGAAATTACCATAATTTAATAAATTGTATTGCATTACAGTTAAAGTATCCTGAGCATTTGCTAAAAAAGTAAATGTTATAAATAAGGCTAAAAATATTCTTTTCATCATTTAAATTTTTAAAAATTATTTGACAAAGTAAAACAAAAATAAGGAGATAAAAATAAAATATTATACTATAAGCTTTTTTTATCAGTAAAAAAAATAAATAAAATAATTTAT
>JAGGUV010000015.1 GCA_021158345.1 Bacteroidales bacterium | reverse complement strand
TCACGAGCTTGTAACAAAAAATCTTTTTTAGAATTTTGTAATTCAGACCAGGGTATTGTAAGTACTTCTATAGTCTCATCAGGACGGATACGCTCAATAAAAATCAAATCAGTTTTAGCCTGGGTTGTCAGTTGTGCGTTAACTAGTAAACGGCTAAGAGAATCATTAGCAACTAAATCATACCTGCCTGGATAATACACACTACCGTCTATTTCCACATACTGTTCAATTGGTTTTTTGATAGACTTAATAAGTACTACATCTCCATTTTCTAAAGGCACTTTAATTTTTTTTGAAAGTACATCATTCAGGTTCCACTCTAGAAGACGAAGTTCGCCATCGACAAAACGCTGAATTTGAACAAAATTAGGATAAACGTCCATTTTTACTCCTCCTGCATAAGAAATTAAATCAAAAAGTGTTTCTTTAGAAAGCATTTCATAGCGCATAGGTCGTTTTACGGCTCCATTAATTGTAACAAGTTTTTGTACTACAGGTACATATATAATATCATTTTGTTGTAAATCGAATTTAAATTGAATGGCGGGATTTTTCATAAAGGAATATAAATCAAGAGTTTTTCGTTTTTTCCCTCGGATAAGTTGGATATTACGTACAGACCCAATATCTGTAGGACCACCAGCAGCAGACAACGCGTTAAATGCTGAATTCAGAGCAGAAATAGTAAATCCCCCTGTAATTTTGGTTTCTCCAAAAACATTCACCAAAATAGTACGAGCAGTAGCAATGGTTAATGCAAACTGATCGGGTCTAAAAGTAAAAGAAGCAGATAATCTTTTAAGTAATAAATCACGTGCTTGTAAAAGAGAGAGACCTTGTAAAAAGATTTTAGGCATCCCTGTAGGTTGAATGTATCCTTTACTATTTATTTTAAATTGCATATCAGTTTGAGAAGCTCCGAAAATAGTAATGCGTATTTCATCTCCAGCACCCAAAATATAAGTGTCTGGAGCTAAAGCTCCTTCAGTGGTGCGAAAAACTTTTAATGTTTGATCAGTAAATAAGGAATGTCCATAAATTGCTTTGACACCTTCCTCTTTAGCTGCGGCTGCCTGCACAACGCGTTGTGCTGCTTCAGAAACAGCTTCTTCCTTTGTTGTTATAGGTTCAGTAATAACAGATTTAGTTATTTCAGGCTCAATTATTTTCGGCTTAGCAATTTTTAATGTGTCAGGAGTAGCTTCAGTTTGTTTAAGAGTTGTAACAGCTTTTTTTTCAGCTTCCATTTCATCCAAAATAGCTATTACTCTTGTTTGATAGTTAGGTAATTCTGCTGGTGGAATATTTTCCAAATCTATCCCTTTTTGTAATAGTCGTGTCCGCACTTCGTTTTCTTCAAGACCGCGACGTTTAAGTTCAATATTTATCTGTTTTCTTATAGCTTCTGTTTGTACCTGAGCATTAATAGACTGAGGTTCTATTATTAAGAAGCATATTACCAATAATACGAAAGATATTAAAGATTTTAATTTTAGTTGTTTTTTCATTATTATTAAATTTTTATTAATTAGATAAATATTTTAGATGCTTTTTTAATTATTCCGTTACATTGTATTTTTGTCAATTTAAATTATTTGATACTTGTAGCTATGATATCATCATTTTATTGTGCACAAAAAAATAAATTGTAAATATTGAATTAAAATTGTAATTGTTTTTGAATATAAATATTTCATGTAAATATTTTTTTGTTAAATAAAACTTTAAAAAAATATTTTTAGAAAAAATATAAAGAAACTATTTTTTATATTTTAATTTTTTTTTGAACAAAAATAAAAAAATTAATAACACAAAAAAAACTATTTATTTAAAATTTTCCCAATAAGTGTAGCAGAGGTACAGTCTGTAATCTTAACGTTCACATACTGACCAATTTTAGCATCTTCTTTATCAAAAACTACAACTTTATTTTGTTGATTTCTGCCTGAAAATTGTTTGCCGGAACGTTTGGATACGCCTTCAATTAATACTTCAAAAGTTTTACCTACATCTTTTAAGTTGCTTTCATAAGAGAGTTTTTGTTGCAGGGCTATTATTTCATTTAATCTTCTACCTTTAACATCTTCTGGAACATCATCTTTTAATTTTTTTGCTGCATAAGTTCCTGAACGCTCAGAATATTTAAACATATATGCAAAATCATAACCTACCCATTGCATTAATGATAAAGTATCCTGATGATCTTCTTCTGTTTCTGAGCAGAAACCCGAGATAACATCTGTAGAAATACTACAATCGGGAATAATTCTTTTTATTGCTTTTATCCTGTCCATATACCATTCACGTGTATATCTACGGTTCATCAATTTCAGGATTTTTGTGCTCCCCGACTGCATAGGCAGATGAATATAATTACAAATATTTTTATATTTCGCAATTGTGTATATTAATTCATCGGAAATATCTTTTGGATGAGAAGTGGTAAACCTAACTCTTAATAAAGGGCTAATTAAAGCAACACTTTCAAGAAGTTTAGCGAAATTTACTTTTTCATTATTTGAATCCCATTTATATGAATTGACATTTTGTCCCAATAAAGTTACTTCTCTATATCCTTTTTCAAAGAGGTTTTTCGCTTCATTAATAATAGACTCGGGACTTCTGCTTCTTTCTTTACCGCGTGTATAAGGCACAACACAATAAGTGCAAAAATTCTGGCATCCTCTCATTATTGAAATAAAAGCAGAAACACCGTTAGTTTGAAAATAATTGGGTTTTATTTCATCATAAGTTTCAATTTCGGATAAAACAACATTAGAAGCCTTCTGATTTTTTTTAGCTTTTTCAATCAGAGCAGGCATATCGCGATAAGCATCAGGACCTGCAACTAAATCTACAACATCTGTTTTTAATAATTCATTTTTTAATCTCTCAGCCATACAGCCAATTACTCCAATGATAAGATTAGTGTTTTTCTTTTTTAATGATTTTAATTGATTTATTCTTTTCCAGATTCTTTGTTCGGCTTTATCTCTTATCGAACAAGTATTTATTAAAATAACACCGGCAGAATTAATATCAGAAGTGTATTTGTAACTATCATTCTCTAAAATAGACACAACAATTTCGCTATCAGAAAAATTCATCTGACAACCATAAGTTTCAATATATATATTTTTTAAATCTATCATTTTCAGTATTTTTAAAGTACAAAAAAAACAGCCACAAAAGTAGTAAAATTAGCTTTTAAAATGATTCTATTATTTACTGCTGGGAAAAAAAATTTGGATATTAAATATATTTATGTTTTATCTTTGCACGATTTTAATACTTAAAAGAATGCTAAAAAATCTTGTTATTGTCGAATCACCTGCAAAGGCAAAGACTATCGAAAACTTTCTTGGTAAGGATTTTACAGTTAAATCGAGCCTGGGTCATATTAGAGATTTGTCAAAAAAAAATCTTGGAATTGATATCGAAAATGATTTTAAACCAAAATATGAAATTTCTCCTGATAAAGTTAAATTAGTAAGCGAGTTAAAAAAAATCGTAAAGAATACTGATACAGTATGGCTTGCAACTGATGAAGACCGTGAAGGAGAGGCTATTTCATGGCATTTGTCAGAAGTATTAAAATTAAATGAGAAAAGAACCAAAAGGATAGTCTTTCACGAAATTACAAAAACAGCAATTACTAATGCAATATCAAATCCGAGAAAGATAGACAAAAATCTTGTTGATGCTCAGCAGGCAAGAAGAGTATTAGACAGATTAGTGGGATTTGAAATATCGCCTGTTTTATGGAGAAAGATAAAGCCTTCTTTATCAGCAGGGCGTGTACAATCTGTTGCTGTTCGTCTAATTGTTGAAAGAGAAAAAGAAATTAAAAACTTCAAAGCTGTTTCATCGTATAAAATAAATGGAATCTTTAAAATTATTAAAGACAATAAAACATATCTTTTTAAAGCAGAATTATCTAAAAAATTCAAGGAGAAAAATGAAGCTTTAGCATTTTTAGAGTCTTGTAAGGATTCAAAATTTTCTGTGTCCGACATTGAGGTTAAAAAAACTAAGAAATCGCCTGCTCCTCCTTTTACAACATCAACATTACAACAAGAAGCAAGCCGCAAACTCGGATTTTCTGTTGCACGAACAATGCAAGTAGCTCAAAAACTCTATGAATCAGGATTAATAACATATATGAGAACAGACTCTGTTAATCTGTCGAATCTTGCTTTATCAACAGCTGCAAAAAAAATTACTTCTGCTTTTGGTGAAAAATATGTTAAAACACGGAAATATAAAACTAAAAATACAGGAGCTCAAGAAGCTCACGAAGCTATCAGACCTTCGTATATTGACAGACATTCTGTTGATGGCGATAATGCAGCAAAAAAATTATATGAACTTATCTGGAAAAGAACTATTGCTTCGCAGATGGCTAATGCTGAAATTGATAAAACTGTTGTAAGCATTAAAGGTTCAAACTTAAAAGAAAAATTTGTTGCCAAAGGTGAGGTTATAAAGTTTGATGGTTTTCTAAAAGTATATCTTGAATCTTCTGATGATGAAAATACTGAAGAAAAAAAAGGATTATTACCCCCTTTTGAAATTAATGATATTGTTTTTTATAATGAGTTAACAGCAACAGAAAAATTTGCATTACATCCACCGAGATACACAGAAGCAAGCCTTGTAAAAAAAATGGAAGAGCTTGGTATTGGACGCCCTTCTACTTATGCACCAACAATATCAACAATACAAAAAAGAGGTTATATTATTAATGAAACAAGACTGGGAATAGATCGGGATTATAATTATATCTGTTTAAAAAATAATGAAATTTCTCAGGAAATCAGGAAGGAAAAGACAGGTTTTGAAAAATCAAAGTTATTTCCTACAGATATTGGCATTGTAGTTAATGATTTTTTATGTGAAAATTTTGAAACCATACTTGATTATAAATTTACAGCAAAAACAGAAAAGGAATTAGATAATATTGCCAGGGGGTTAAAAGTCTGGAATAAAATGATTAAGGAATTTTATGCTCCTTTTCACGAGCGAGTTCAAAAAACTTTAGAAAATGCTCAAAGGGCAAATGGACAAAGACTACTTGGAAAAGATACTAAAACAGGAAAAAATATTTATGTTAAAATTGGCAGATTTGGTCCTATGGCTCAGTTAGGGGAAACAGAAGATGAAGAAAAACCAAGATTTGCAGGACTAAAAAAAGATCAAAGTATAGAGTCCATTACTCTTGAGGAAGCTATGGAATTATTTAAATTTCCAAGGACAATAGGAAAATATGAAGATGCAGATTTAACAGTTGCAATTGGACGATTCGGCCCTTATATCAAACATAAATCTCTTTTCTATTCAATAAAAAAAGATGATGATCCTAAATTAATATCACAGGATAGAGCCATTGAAATAATCGAAGAAAAAAGAAAAAAAGACAGAGAAAAAACCATTAAAACTTTTGAAGAAAACGAAACAGTGAAAATCCTTAACGGGAAATGGGGCCCTTATGTCTCAATAAAGAAAAAAAATTATAGAATTCCTAAAAATATTGACCCTAAAAGTATGTCTTTGAATGACTGTCTGGAATTAGCCGCAAAATCTGAAAAGTCAAAAACAAAAAAACCTGTTAGAACAAAAAAAACAACTGCATCTAAAAAAACTACTAAAACAAAAAAATCTAAAATAGTAAAAACTACAAGGAAAAAGAAATAATTAATATCTTTATGCAATGGATATATCTATTTATTTTGAGCCTATAATTGAATCTGATTTTCAAGAAATAAATTCTGATTCAAAAAAAATAGCAAATTTTATTAAAAGCTATTTTAAAAAAAATGAATTCCCTCATCTTGAAGATATTGATATTGCAATTTTTGGTGTTAAAGAAGACAGAAATGCAGTAAACAATAAAGGGTGTGCTCTTGCACCTGATATTATCAGAAAAAAATTATATAATCTTTTCCATCCTGACTATAATATTAAAATTGCTGATCTCGGGAATATTAATAAAGGCTATAACATTAATGATACTTATTTTGCTGTTACTGATGTTATCACAAATTTATTGAAAAAAAATATTATTCCTGTTATTATAGGTGGCAGTCAGGATATTACTTTTGCAAATTACAAAGCTTACGAAAAACTTAAAAAAACTGTTAATATAATAGCTGTTGATTCGTGTCTTGATATTGATGAAAATAATAATGAATTATCTTCAAAATCATACTTAAATAAAATAATTCTACAAAAGCCCAATTATTTATTTAACTATACAAATATCGGTTATCAGACATATTTTACAAATCCCTATACTGTTAAACTAATGAATAATCTTTTATTTGATATTTACAGACTTGGGCATATTCGTGAAAACATTAAAGAAACAGAGCCCTTGGTAAGAAATGCCGATATTTTGTCTTTCGATATTTCATCAGTACGACAATCTGATGCTCCGGGTAATAGTAATGCTTCACCAAATGGATTTTACGGAGAAGAAATCTGTCAGATAATTAGATATGCAGGCCTAAGCAATAAACTTTCGTCTATTGGCTTTTATGAATATAATCCTGAATTTGACAACAAAAACCAGACAGCACATTTAATAGCTCAGATGATTTGGTATTTTATCGATGGATTTTATAACAGAAAACACGACTTTCCTGATAAAGATAATGATGATAATTTTGTGAAATATATTGTTACTGTCAATAATGATGATTACCGGATTATATTCCTGAAAAGTAAAACCACTAACAGATGGTGGATTGACTTAAGAGGAAATAAAAAAATTAAACCTAAATACAAACAACATTATATTATCCCTTGCTCACACAAAGATTATCAAACTGCTTGTGATGGTGAACTCCCTGACAGATGGTGGAAAGCATATCAAAAGTTAATGTAAAAAAATATTTAGTTTTATTTACAATGGTTATTACAGCAACTTTATTCGTTTTTTATGGTTGAAAAAAAAATGATGAATTCAATAATAGTACTGCCAATAAAAAGCAAGGAACTGTAACATATACTGATGAGGCAATGCATATTTACAGAATATTAGTTGATTTTAAAAATAAAATTGAAAATCCCGATACTTTACCGGATAAAATGGACATTGACAGCACAATATGGTATATGGAAGCATTGTTGAATGTTAAATATGGAAATCCTGACAGTGTGCATCCTAAAGTTAAATTTGATACATCCTATTTTAATATTGTTCTTGACAATGAGGATAAAGCTCCAATTAAATCGATATCTGATGTATATTATAAAATGAAAGATACAATATTCGGACATTTAGCAAGAATAGGAAGTGAAAGTAAAGATTTTTGGGCTGTTGATTTACAACCGCAACTTAATAACGGCGAACTAAATATAATGCTTATTTCTTCTTTTGGCATTAATTCTCCTTTATCTTATGCACCATTTACTGACGAAGATGATTGGATTTTTGGTCATTCATTAGGTTATTGTACTACAGGTGCACCACCTTATTCAGATGGTGGCGAAGAATTAGAAAAGAGACTTAATAATCCGTATTTTGCAATTGGCGGATTAGGTAAAATTATTAAAATTTTATATTATACTAAATTCGGCTATGAATATCCTGATATAATTTATGATACTATTATACCTGGAGAATTATCATATCCATGTATGGAGAATGAAGAATTAACAGAAAGACTATGGCTGGCACATGATGTTTTTTATAATGATACAACAAATGGAGGGTGGCTTCCTGATTATACATGGACATTTGAATGGGTTGACGTTAAGGCAGGTGAAAGAGAAATTTTTACACCTGTATATGGTTATGAATATTATCACTATTACCATTATCAATTAGCGGAAAGAGAGGTTTTACCACCGGGTATTTAAAATATATTGCAAATGCTGTCTCAAAATTATATTTATAAAATATATTAATATTTTTAATAATTTGTGTAATTTTATAGAATCATTTGAGGCAGCATTTTATTATTAATTTATTAAAACCAAATAAAATGAAAAAAATATTACTCATATTAATATTATCAATAAGCACATTAATACTACATTCACAAGATTTAAATATTATTAATGACACTATTTGGAATTCAGACACAATAAATATTAATGCTAATGTATGTGTTTATCCTGAAGCTACTTTAACTATTTTGCCG
>JAGGUV010000026.1 GCA_021158345.1 Bacteroidales bacterium | reverse complement strand
GTGATTGTACAGCATATACAATTTCGTTATAATACTTATCGGAAACATCTGTCATAAGTATACTGTCCTCGCTTATCGTGGGCAATGCAATAATAGTATCATAAACTACTACATCCGATAATTCCAAGTAGCTGTAACAATATATTAAATTAATAGTGGATTCCCAATCGGTAACAGATTCGTCTACCTGCTTTTTTTCATTACTTTTCAGCCCCGGATTATTTTTATAATACTCCATCTTTTTTTTAAAGTTCAAAATGTAATTAACCATAGACGATGATTTATTATCTATGATTTTTTTTTCATCAGATTGCTCAAACGTGCTTTTTTTGCATGCGTTAATAAAAAATACCGTAGCAGACAAAAATACTGTCAGTATTGCAATTGTTAAAATGTTGTTTTTTTTCATAATGTTTTAAATTTAAATGATATAAAATTTATAGAGGTTTTTTAATATATGTTTTATTTGTATTTTAATATTTTTTAAAATAATTATCCTTACAAAAAAATAAAAAACTCACTTTTATTACTTAATACCAAAAAACACAAAAAGTAATACATTAAATTCCAAAAAAATATTTTTTTTATTTTTCAAAAGTAAAGTATAAATTTAAAAAAGTCAATAGACAAATGATATTTGTAGGGGTTTATTTATCATACGTATGTGTTTGTTTATTATTCGTAATTAAAAAAAAGACTAAATTCAAAATAATTCAGGTTAGGTTTTTCATTAAAAAAATGTGTATTTTTGTTTTTTTTTGTTAAATATTTTATATTGTAGTTTTTTTTGTGAGGAGAGAACAAATTTAAATTTTATTCATCAGGACAAAAGGGGAAGATTATTTTTTTTGTTATGCTTGAATTAAAATCTAAGTAATTATTAATGTAAACTCCTGAAGTTTAATTTTTCGTAAATCTAAAAGATAATTATAGGGACGTTCTTGACATTTTCTGATAAGCTATACAAAATTAATTATTTTTTGTGCAGACACTAAATAACTGATTATTTAACAGAATAAATATACTGTAAAAATAAAAATAAATGAAAGTTAGCGGTTTTACTTTTATTAGAAATGCTGTAAAATTTGATTTTCCTATTATTGAGGCTATTACCTCTATTTTACCTGTTTGCGATGAGTTTATTGTTGCTGTTGGAAATTCTGATGACAAAACTCTTGATTTGATAAAATCTATTAATTCTGAAAAAATTAAAATTATTAATACTGTTTGGAACGATTCTTTGAGAAAAGGAGGTAAGGTACTTGCTGATGAAACTAACAAAGCCTTTCATGCTATTTCTGATGATAGCGATTGGTGCTTTTATATTCAGGGTGACGAAGTTGTTCACGAAAAATATCTTGACACGGTTTTATCGGAAATGAAAAAATGGAAAGACGATGATAGTGTTGACGGCTTATTGTTTAAATATAAACATTTTTATGGCTCTTATGATTATGTAGGAGCATCGTATAAATGGTACAGACGGGAAATAAGAGTGATTAAAAATAACAAGAATTTTTATTCATATAAAGATGCACAGGGTTTTAGAAAATATAATAATAAGAAATTAAATGTAAAACTTATTGATGCTTATATTTATCATTATGGCTGGGTAAAACATCCTAAAGATATGTTGAGAAAAAGATTGGGTACTGCAATATTTTGGCATCCTGATAAGTGGATAAAAGAAAATATTACTGATAAAGAAAATTTCGATTTTTATAAAAATATAGATTCCCTTGAAGTTTTTAAAGAAAGCCATCCTGCCGTGATGCAAAAAAGAATTAATAGAAAAAATTGGAAATTTGATTATGATATTTCTTTTAATAAATCTTCTTTAAAAGAAAAAGTAAAAAAAATTGCTGATAAATTAATTGGTTGGCGTATAGGCGAGTATAAAAATTATAAAATTATTAAATAGTGTCTGCAAGAAAACTTCTATATTGTCATTTCAATCCGTTAGCTGGCGGAGAAGAAATCTCATAACACAGTGTATATAAGCTGAATGGGATTTCTCACCCGATAGCTATCGGGATCGTCGAAATGACAGCATAATTAAAATTTTAAGGGTTTTCGTGCAAGCACTAAATAATATTTCGTATTTTTATTGAGGGAACTTTTTTGATTTTAATTTTTTTTTAATGAGCAAAAAAAAGGTAATATGTTTTTTTAATAGCTGCGAATCATGGGGTGGTGGTGAAAAGTGGCATTTTGAAAAATCGCTTAGATTACACAAAGAGGGTTATAAAACTTTAATTATCACTAATAAAAAAAGCGAGCTTTATAAAAGACTTATTAAAACTCCTCAGAAAGTAAAAAAAATTTTTATTTCTAATTTTAGCTTTTTAAATATTTTCAAACTCATTTACCTCGTTAGTCTTTTTAAAAAACAAAATGTAAAAGTTCTTATTATAAATTTACCTTCTGATTTAAAAATTGCAGGTCCGGCTGCAAAAATTGCCAATGTTGATAAAATTATTTACAGAAGGGGGAGTGCAATTCCGATAAAAGATACTTTTTTAAATCGTTTTATTTTTAAAAATATTGTTGATGAGGTGATTGCAAACTCATTTAAAACCAAGGAAACCATATTACAGAATAATTCAAATTTTATAGAAAAAAATAAAATAAAAGTTTTGTATAATGGGTTAGATATAAAAGCTTTCGATAATCGGAATTTTAAAGTTCTTTATAATAAGAAGGACAATGAAATTGTTCTTGGAAATGCAGGAAGGCTTAACAAGCAAAAAGGACAGAAGTTTTTAATTGATATTGCCGAACAATTAAAAAAAAGAAATATTAATTTTAAAATATTAATTGCAGGTTCGGGAAATATTAAAGATGATTTAATAAATTATGCAGAAAAACTTAATGTTAGAAAAGAAATAATTTTTCTAAACTTTGTTGAAAATATTAAAGATTTCATGCAATCTATTGATATTTTTCTTTTACCTTCGTTGTGGGAGGGTTTTGGATATGTTAATATTGAGGCTATGGTATCGTATAAACCCGTTGTTGCTTTTAATATTAGCTCTAATCCCGAAATTATTGATGATAATAAAACAGGATTCCTTGTTGAACCTTATAATGTCATTGATTTCGTCGACAGAATTGAAATTTTGTGTAATAATCCAAAGTTAAGAGAAAATTTTGGTATTGCAGGAAGAAAAAAAGTTGAGGAAATTTTTAATGAAGAAAAATTATTTTTGCAATTTGAAAACATAATAAATAATATTTAACTACGTTTTTTATAAAAAATTTATGATTCGCCCGTATAAAATTGTTTCATCATTATATTTTTTTTCTCTTGCACTTGTTGTAATTTCTTTGCCCTTGTCAAAATATTTTATGAGTGTAAGCCAGTTTTGCCTTGGCGGAGTTTTTATTATTGAGGGAATAAGGTGGAAAAAAGTTCTTGAGTTTTATTCAAAAAAAAATACTTTTAAAAAATTTTTAGTATTTATTCCTTTTCATTTTAAACTTATTGTTAACAGCATTGTTTTTCAGTTTAAAAAATTTTCTCAAAATAAATTAGCAATGATTTTTTGCTCTATTTATTTAATTTATCTTATCGGATTATTATATACTGATGATTATTCTCATGCCATAACAATTATACGAACCAGCCTGCCTCTTTTTGTTTTTCCTGTTGTTTTATCTACACTTAAACCATTGTCTGAAAACAGAACAAGACAAATACTTTTGCTTTTTGTTCTTTCTGTTTTTGTGGGGACACTGATAAGTATTTATTTTTTCTTGTTTAAAACTTATGATAATATTCGTGAGATATCTCCTTTTATTTGCCACATCAGGTTTGCCACATTAGTAAATATTGCCATTTTTATTATTTATTATTTTCTTTTTTTTCAAGATAAAAAATTTCCGCAGATTGTTAAATCTTTTGCTTTTATATTGCTTTTATGGTTGATTTCTTATTTGTTTATTCTTAAGTCGATTACAGGTATTGTCATATTTTTTATATTATTGATTTTGTCATCGATTTTATATATCAGAAGAGAAAAAACAGGTAAGTATAATTTCTTTTTGTTAACGTTTATTATTCCCCTTTTTGTTCTGTTTTACCTGATATTTTGTGTTATAAAATTTTATGATGTTGAAAAAATTGATTTTCAAAACCTTGATAAAAGAACAGCCAATTCAAATTTATATTACAATAAATATAAGAACAAAACCTTAGAAAACGGACATTATGTTTATGTATATATTTGTGAAAAAGAGCTTAAACAGGAATGGAATAAAATAAGTTCTTATAAATATTCCGGTGTTGATAAAAAAGGTCAAAAAATAAAATATACCCTTATAAGATATCTTACATCAAAAGGTTATAGAAAAGATGCAGAAGGAGTTAAGAAATTAACAAAACAAGATGTTGAATTGATTGAAAATGGATATTCTAATTATATTTTTAAAAATAAATACGGATTATATCCCAGAATTTATCAGTTGATATGGCAAATGGATGTTTATTTTAAAACAGGAGACCCCTCGGGGTTTTCTTTTGCACAGCGTTTGGAATCTATTAAAATGGGACTTGGAATTATTAAAGAGAATTTTTTCTTTGGCGTTGGAACAGGCGATTTATATAATGCCTATCAACGCCAATATAATATAACAAAATCAAAATTAAAAAGAGAAAACAGAATAACCGGCGCTAATCAGTTTCTTAATTTTTTTGTTTCTTTTGGGTTAATAGGCTTCCTCATAATAATGTTTGCCATGATATATCCTGCATATAAAAATAAATCTTTTAACGATTATTTATTCTTAATGTTTTTTATTATCGCTATTATTTCTATGTTTGGTGAGGATACATTGAAATTTCAGTCAGGGGTTACTTATTTTGCTTTTTTCTATTCCTTTTTTGTCTTTGCACAAAAAAAGAATTACAGATTATAAATATTTCATTTTTACATAAAATGATAGAATCAAAGAATAATAAATTCTCAATGATAGCCAAAACTTTTGCAGGTCTTGAAGATGTTTTAGCTGATGAATTAAAAAAATTAGGAGCTGAGAAAATTGAAATATTAAAAAGAGCAGTGAAATTTTCAGGCGATAAAAAATTGATGTATGAAGCCAATTATTGGTGTAGAACAGCTCTTAGAATATTAAAACCTCTTGATGTTTTTGAGGTTAATAACGAAAAAGATTTATACAACAATATTAAAAAAATTAAGTGGTGGAGGTATTTCGATGTTGAGAAAACATTTGCTGTAAAAGCAAATATTAGCAATACTGTTTTTAACAACTCTAATTTTGTGGCATTAAAAACCAAAGATGCTGTTGTAGATTTATTCAGAGAAAAATTAGATAAGCGCCCCAGCATAAGCAGAGAGAATCCCGACATAGTAATTAATGTACATATTTATAAAAATGATTGTACTGTTTCTCTTGACAGCTCAGGCAGGTCGTTAGACAAAAGAGGTTATAAACTTTTTAATGGTGAGGCACCTGTTAACGAGGTGCTTGCTGCAGGAATGGTCCTTCTAAGCAAATGGGATAAAACCACTGATTTCTTTGACCCTATGTGTGGCTCAGGAACTATCCTTATTGAAGCGGCTTTATTTGCGTATAATATACCTCCGGGAAATTACAGGCAAAATTTTGCCTTTATGAACTGGGAAGATTTTGACCCTATACTTTGGGAGAAAATCATTAAGGAATCGTATCTGAAATTTTTTGATTTTGAACATAAAATAATTGGTGGCGATATTTCACAAAAAATGTGTGTAATTGCTTATAAAAATATTAAAAATGCCAAGCTTCATAAAGATATAGAAATTTATAAAAAAGCTTTTGAAGAGACTTTCGCTTATAATGATAAAGTTACAATTATTACAAACCCTCCTTATGGCGAGAGACTTAAGACAGAAAATATTATTGAACTGTATAAACAAATCGGAGATACTTTAAAGAAAAAATATATTGGAAACGCATGGATAATTAGCTCTGATATGAATGCTTTAAAACATGTCGGACTAAAACCCGCAAAAAAAATTCCTCTTTATAATGGACAATTAGAATGTAGATTTGTTAAATTTGAAGTTTATAAAGGAAGCAGAAAAACTAAATAATAATGACAGAAATAAAAAAAATTGGAGTGTTAACTTCAGGTGGCGATGCCCCGGGTATGAATGCTGCTATCAGAGCCGTTGTTAGAACCGCTATTTATCATGGACTGGAAGTTGTTGGTATTATGGAAGGCTATTCAGGTCTTATTAATAATGATTTTATTGAGATGCATAGCCACAGTGTTTCTAATATTATTCAACGAGGTGGCACAATATTACGCACAGCCCGATGCGAGGAATTTAAAACAAAAGAGGGCATGAAAAAAGCCTATCAAAATCTTATCAATGCAAATATTAATGCTTTGATAGTTATTGGTGGCGATGGAACTTTTAGAGGCGCTCATACTTTGTATAAAAGATATAATTTTCCTGTTATTGGTCTTCCCGGAACTATTGATAATGATTTATTCGGAACAGATTATACTATTGGTTATGATACGGCCTTAAATACTGTAATTCAGGCTGTAGATAAAATTAGAGATACTGCTGATTCTCATAACAGATTGTTTTTTGTTGAGGTTATGGGACGCGATGCAGGCTTTATTGCTTTAAACAGTGGTATTGCTTGCGGTGCTGAAGCTATTTTAATACCGGAAACAAAAACTCATGTTCATGATTTAATCAATATACTTGATTATGAATGGAGAGAAAATAAAAAATCTTTGATTATTATTGTTGCCGAGGGCGATGATGCAGGTGGTGCTTATTCTATTGCCAAAAAAGTAAAACAAGAGTATTCTAAGTATGATACCAGAGTTACTGTTTTAGGTCATATTCAAAGAGGCGGCTCTCCATCCTGTACCGACAGGGTTCTCGCAAGCACTCTTGGTTTTGAGGCTGTTAAGGCTGCTATTAGTGGCAAAACTGATATTATGATAGGTGAGATAAACAAAAAAATTGTTTTTACCCCTTTTGAAAATGCCAGCAAGTATAATCTCAAAATAAACAAAAATATGCTTGATATGGCAAGAGTACTTTCTTTATAATTTTTTATTCTATGGAGAAAAAAATCTTTTATATTGATGTATTATTGCCCTTGCCATTGCCCAAATTATATACTTATAAAATCCCTTCTGATTTTGTTGATGATATTAAAATAGGTATTAGAGTTGTTGTTCAATTTGGCAGAAAAAAAATATATACTGCCCTTGTTTACAAGATTCATAATACACCTCCCGAAAATTATTCACCTAAGGAAATATTATCAATAATAGATAAATATCCTATTGTTAATAATTTTCAAATTGATTTTTGGGACTGGCTGTCAGAATATTATATGTGTTTTAAGGGCGATATTATGAATGCAGCTCTGCCATCTGCTTTTAAGTTGGAAAGCGAAACAAAAATATTTCTTAACCCTGATTTTAATCGGGATTATTCTTTACTGAATGATAAAGAATATCTTGTTGTGGAAGCCCTTGAAATTCAAAATATTCTGACTATTACCGAAGTATCCAAAATTCTTAATATTAAGAGCGTTATTTCTTTAATAAAAAATCTTATTGAAAAACACATTGTAATCGTTGAGGAAGAAATAAAAGATAAATATAAGCCTAAAATACAAAGCTATGTCAAGCTCGCTGATAAATATAAAAACGAAGATAATTTAAAGGAATTGTTTGACACTTTAGACAAAAGAGCTCACAAACAATTGGAGCTTTTAATGGCTTTTATTAGATTTAAACAGCAAGATAAGAAAGAAATAATAAAATCTGAACTAATAAAATCAGCTCAGGCAAGTGCTGCACAATATAATGTTTTAGTAAAAAAAGGTGTTTTTATTACAGAAAAAAAAGTTGTCAGCAGGTTTAAAAAATATGAAAACGGAATCTCTTCACACAACATTATTTTAAATGATGATCAGAAAAAAGCTTTTGATGAAATAAAAGAAAATTTTAAAGAAAAGAATGTTGTTTTATTGCACGGTGTAACATCAAGCGGGAAGACCGAAATTTATATTAAATTGATAAACGAATATATTTCTCAAGGTAAACAGGTTTTATATCTTCTTCCCGAGATAGCACTTACCACACAAATAATTAACAGATTACGAAAATATTTCGGTGACAAAATCGGTGTTTATCATTCAAGATATAATGAAAACGAAAAGGCTGAGATATGGTATAAAGTTTTAAATAATTATAATATTAAGAAAGAAGTAAAATATCAGGTAATTCTGGGAGCCCGTTCAGCTGTGTTTTTGCCTTTTTCAAATTTAGGGTTAATAATTGTAGATGAAGAACACGACAGCTCATATAAACAATATGAACCTTCACCACACTATAATGCGCGGGATTCTGCCATTTATCTTGCAAAATTACATAATGCTAAAACTCTTTTAGGCTCTGCTACTCCTTGTGTTGAGACATATTTTAATGCAAAAACGGGAAAATACGCTTTGGTAGAATTAAATTCCCGGTATGGAGGTGTTCAGATGCCTGAGATTTTTGTTGCAGACTTAAAAATGGAAACAAGAAGAAAAACCATGAAATCGTTTTTTTCTTCCTTACTTTTAAAATATATTCAAGACGCGCTGGACAAAAAGGAACAAATAATTTTATTCCAAAATCGCAGAGGCTTTTCTCTTCGTGTAGAGTGTGAAAAATGTGGTTGGACACCTCAATGTAAAAATTGTGATGTCTCCCTTGTTTATCATAAATATTTTAATAAGATGCTATGCCATTATTGTGGATATTCTATTGATGTTCCCGAGAGATGTCCTGTTTGTGGAAGCCCGGTAATTAAAATGAAAGGCTTTGGCACAGAGCAAATAGAAGAGGAACTTTCAATATTATTCCCTGATATTAACATTGGAAGATTAGACTTTGATACTACCCGCTCTAAAAATGCATATCAAAAAATTATTTACGATTTTGAAGATCATAATATTGATGTTCTGATAGGAACACAGATGGTTACAAAAGGTCTTGATTTTGGTAATGTAAGTGCTGTAGGAATATTAAATGCTGATAATATGCTTGGTTTCCCGGATTTTAGAGCTTTTGAGCGAAGCTACCAGCTTATTGCACAAGTAAGCGGTCGCGCAGGCAGAAAACAAAAAAGAGGCGTGGTAATTGTTCAGACTTATAATCCCTATAATTCCATTATCAGATATGCTATTGACAATGATTATCAAGCTATGTATAAAAGTCAGATTTTAGAACGAAAAAATTTTAATTACCCACCGTTCTGTCGTCTTATTAAAATAACTTTAAAACATAAAGACAGTCAATTGTTGAATGAAGCTGCAAATATTCTTTCACGGATTTTCAGAAATTATTTAGGAAAGAGAATTTTAGGCCCGGTTTATCCTGTTATTCCAAGAATTAGAAATTATTATTTAAAAGAGATGTTAATTAAAATTGAAAAAGGGAAATCGTTGCCAGAAATAAAAACGCAGATTAAGGAAAACATTGACACTTTTTATCTGAAAAACAAAAAATTTTCTTCTGTAAGAATTATTGTTGATGTTGACCCGTTGTAGATAAATTTTATTCTTCTTTTTTTTCTTTGATAATGTATATGTCCTCGCCATCTTTTTTCATTAAATATTTTTCTCTTGCTAATTTTTCAACCTCGTTTAAATTATTTTTTAGATTATATAGTTTAGTGCTGTCTTTTTTTATCTCATTTTTATAATATTGTTTATTTGCCTCCTCCTCTTTTAAACTTTTTGTGATTTTAAATTGAGTGATAAGATTATTTCTATCGCAAAAGGTCATCCAAATCAAAAAACATAGAATTATTATTATATATTTATTCTTTAAAAGTTTTGATGTTTTGAGTTTCATGGTTTTTATTTAGTAATGGCTGTCTTTATAGAAAATTTACAGTCCTATTTCCTCTCCGATTTCTTTCATTGCGTCTACACAAATTATGACAAAATCGTTTAAAGGAATGCCAATTTTTTCACATTCTTTTATTGTTTCTCTGTTAACAGAAGCAGCAAATTTTTTTTCTTTCATTCTTTTAATAACAGATTTTGGTTTGAGGCTTTTAATTTTTTTATCAGGATAAACAAGGGTTGCAGCGGTTATCATGCCTGTTATTGTCTCACCGGCAGCAAGAGCATGTTGAAAAACAGTATTTCTTTTTTCACCTGTTGCCTCTTCATTGTGCATTTTTATTGCATCAATTATTTCGGGGTCAATATTTGCTTCTTTAAGAATTTCACAAGCCTTTAAACCATGTTTTTTAGGGTCTGCATTAACAATTTCCACGTCAATATCATGTAATAATCCTGCCAGTGCCCATTTGTTTTCGTTTTTGTTTAACTTTTTCGCTAAAGCACGCATAACAGCTTCAGAGGCATAGCTGTGATATAATAAATGTTCGTTTTTAATATATTTTTTTAATAATTCAACAGCTTCTTCTCTACTTATATCCATGATGTTTTTTATTATAATTTTTTATTTTGAGAATGTTTATCAATATCATTTAACATATAAATTAAATGTTGCAAAGTTTTTAAAATTTCCTGCATATATTCTTTAACCGCTTTAACGCTACCGGGCAAAGTGTAAATTAATGAATTATCAATAACACCGGCAACACCCCTGCTTAGTAGTGCATTAGGCGCTTCCATTCCGTATTTCAATCTTATCATCTCCATAATTCCGGGGATTTCCTTGTCGAGTATTGGCTTAATTGTGTCAACAGTAATATCTCTTTTTCCAATGCCTGTACCGCCTGTGGTTATTATAATATCTGTATTATTATTTTTTGATTCCCGAATTATTGATTTCAACATTTCTGCATCATCGGGTATTATTTTTGAAATAATATTATATCTCCAATTTGTTTTTTGGAAATAATCATTAAGGATTTCTTTAATTTTTAATCCGCTTAAATCTTCATACACGCCTTTGCTTGCCCTGTCGCTTAAGGTAATAATCAGTATGTTAAAGATTTTTGGAATAAAAGTCATTATGTCTCCGGATTTTATTGTTCCCGGTTTTTTTACACGACAAAATATACCCACGTGCGGCATAATATAATGACCGGGTTCCTGAAATTTTCTGTGAAAAGGTTTTCCTATTTGTGTTACTTCTAATTCGGTATCATTTATTTTAAAGATATCAAATTCTTTTACTTCTGTATTTTCAAGACCGGAAACAAGAAGGTTTTCTGCAAATTCACCGGATTCAAATTCTCTGCTTTTTGTTAATTGTCTGAAATAGTCTGAATGTGATTTTTCAAATATGCTTATCTGTCTTGTTGTTCCTGAATGTGCATCGCCATTAATACCGCTTTCGTTTAAAACCAATTCTTTAACAGGATATTTTCTGCCTCTTTCTTTGGAAAGATTTACTGATAGAATTTTTATTTTCCGATTATTCATACAATTAATTTTTTTGAATATTTTTATCCAAAATTATATTTTTTTTGAAATACTTAGTTTATTTTTATCAAAACATTTTTTTAAATTTTTTTGTAAAGATATAATAAACGTAAATATAAAGATGGGAAAAGAAATTGAAAGAAAATTTTTAGTAAAAGGCAGCACATTCAAAAAACTTGCTAAGCCTGAATATTACAGACAGGCATATTTTAATACCAACCCGGATTTTACAATAAGAATACGCATTACTGATGACAAGGCATTTTTAACCATAAAAGGGAAAACATATAATGCCACACGTTTGGAATATGAATATGAAATACCAATTGCAGATGCTGAGGAAATGATAGAGAAATTTTGCAGAAAACCACAAATAGAAAAAAACAGATATAAAATTAATTTCAAAGGATTTCTCTGGGAGGTAGATGAATTTCTTGGTAAAAATAAAGGCTTGGTTATTGCAGAAATTGAACTCGCAGACCCTGCAGAAAAATTTGCAAAACCCGGCTGGGTAGGAGAGGAGGTTACAGGCAACCCTGATTATTATAATGTGAATTTGTAATGAAGGGAAGAATAGTGTTAATCTGGGTTTGATTATTATTACGTCGTAACTGCGATAAGGAGATTAAATTTTTTAATCAGACAAGTTTGAAATCCATTTGTTTTTTCTGAAGATTAATTTTGCTGACAACAATTCTGACTTTATCGCCTAATCTGAATTGTTTGCCATGTCTTTGTCCTGTAATGCAATAATTTTCTTCATCAAGGAAATAATAATCGTCAGTTAAATGTTTTATTGAAACCATGCCTTCGCACCTATTTTCTATCAGTTCAACAAAAATTCCCCATTTACTCACGCCTGATATTAGCCCGTCAAACTCACAACCTATTTTGTCAAGTAAAAATTCTGCCTGTTTATATTTTATAGAAGCACGTTCTGCCTCAACTGATTTTCGTTCCATCTCTGAACAATGCTTGCAATATTCTTCATATTCAGCTTTGTTTACTGATTTTTTATTATTAAGATATAAATTTAAAAGCCTGTGTACCATAAGGTCGGGATACCTGCGTATTGGAGATGTAAAATGAGTATAATATTTAAATGCAAGTCCGTAATGACCAATATTTTTAGTAGAATATTCTGCTTTTGCCATTGTTCTTACAGCAATAGTTTCAATCATGTTTTCCTCTCCTTTGCCTGCTATCTGAGTGAAAAGATTGTTAATAGAATCTGAAATATTTTTTTTAGAATTTATTTTTAAATTATAGCCTAATTTTTTTACAAATTCAGCAAAGGTGTTTAATTTTTCAGGGTTTGGCCTGTCATGAATTCTGTAAACGAAAGTATTTGCTTTATCTTTTTTCATCCCAATAAGCTTTGCAACCTCTTTGTTTGCCAAAAGCATAAAGTCTTCAACAAGCATATTCGATTCTTTTTGTTCTTTAATATAAACCTCAACAGGCTTGCCTTTGTCGTCTAAAACAAACTTTACTTCCTGGGATTTAAAATTTATTGAACCTTTTTTTAAACGTTTTTCACGTAATTTTTTTGCCAGCTTATTTAAAATTAAAATTTCATCTTTAAAATCACCTTTTCCCTCTTCAATAATTTTTTGTACTTCATCATAATTAAATCTTCTGTTAGAATTAATTATAGTTTTGCCAAACCATTGGTTAATAACATTAGCATCATCATCAAGATCGAAGACAGCGGAGAAACACAGTTTTTCTTCATTAGGACGGAGAGAGCAAACATTATTCGACAATATTTCAGGAAGCATAGGTATTACCCTGTCAACAAGGTAAACGGAAGTGCCTCTTTTATAAGCTTCTTTGTCAATATCGCTATTGGGTTTCACATAATAAGAGACATCCGCAATATGAATACCCACTTGCCAATTGCCGTTTTTCATTTTTTTTAATGACAAAGCATCATCATAATCATTAGCGTCAGGAGGGTCAATAGTGCAAGTAAAAACATTTCTGAAATCACGGCGTTTTGAGATTTCTTTAATGGGAATTTTATTATTGATTTTTTTTGCTTGAAGTGAAACCTTTTCAGGAAAGTGCAAAGGGAAATTATTATCGACAAGAATAGAAGACATTTCTACGTCATTATCTCCGGGATTGCCAAGAACTTCTACAATAACGCCAAAAGGATTTTTTGAATTTTCAGGCCATTCTTTTATTTCTGCTATTGCTTTTTCACCGTTTTTAGCCCCATTTAAATCATTTAATGAGATATAAATATCTACAGGCACAGTAATGTCGTCAGGGACTAAAAAAGCAAAACGTTTTGAGACCTGTACAATCCCGACAAATTGAGTCCTGTTTCTTGAAATAATCTCAATAATACGACCTTCGGGCTTTTTGCCTTTACGTTTTGGAAATAAAAGAACCTTAACTTTATCTTTATTTAAAGCATGATATGTATTGTTTTGACCTACAAAAATATCCTCATCAAGTTCATCATTAATAATATATGCTTTCCCTGTTTGTTTCATGTCAACAATACCTTCAATTATATTATTTGGTATTGTTTTTAAATTGGCAGAGTTAAGTTTATATTTTCCTCTTTTAACAGAAACTATGCTTTCGGATTCTTGTAATTGTGATAGAATATTTTTTACTATTTCTCTACTTGCTTTATCGGATATTCCTAATTGATGTGATATTTGTCGAAAATTATATTCATTGAAAGGATTATTTAAAAAAATATTATAAACGGTTTTGGCAAAACTGTCTAATGATTTTTTTTTCTTTGTTTTTTTCATGTGTTTAAGTTTTTGTGGTTGTTTCATTATTAAGTGTTTGTTTTGTATAAATTTTATTAGTAATGTTTAAAATTAGAAATTAGATATTATGCTGCTAAAAGGATTTTTTTTAATTTCCGGTTTCCAATTTCAGAATATAATCATTCCTTTACTTGCCCTGTAATGTGATATGTACAGGGCTTGCCCTGGAATTTACCCTGTAGCGAAACATATCAGGGTGAAATGTACAATACCTGCCTAAATTTATTCGTTATGGATGTTTCATTAATCATTTTTGTATAAATAAATTTTGTTGAGTTTATTATTTTACAATTATTTAATTTATAAAATTATACTACAAAAGTCC
>JAGGUV010000065.1 GCA_021158345.1 Bacteroidales bacterium | reverse complement strand
TGGAATTCCTTACAGGAAAATTATTGTAATTATTTTTTTCTAATTTTTGATTTAATAGCTTTTTGGTAATAATAATTTGCTTTTTTTAAATTTTATGCAGATAGTCGGTTTTGCTATTAATTTAGCTTATTAATTCTTTCTCTATCGAATCTATGCTAATTTTATTTTGCTTCCAACATATTAGTGATATTCACAAAATCGTTAACATTTAATTGTTCTGCTCTTTTCGAGAAGATTTCATTAGTAAATAGCCCGGATTGTAAGTTTAAAGGTTTTAAAGCATTACGTAAAGTTTTTCTGCGTTGATTAAAAGCGGTTTTTACAATTTTAAAGAATTTTTCTTCATTACAAGCTAATTGTTTTGTTTTGTTTCTTTTAAATTTTATTACTGCTGATTTTACTTTTGGTGGTGGGAAGAATACGTTTTCGTTTACTGTAAACAGATAGCTGATGTCAAAATAAGCCTGTAGAAGCACACTTAAAATTCCGTATTTTTTATTTCCTGGATTTGATGCTATTCTTTCTGCTACTTCTTTTTGTATCATGCAAACAATTTCCTGAATATTATTTCTCTCTTCTAAAACTTTAAAAAAAATCTGGCTGGAAATATTATAGGGGAAATTACCTATTATTGAAAATTTATCTTTAAAAATTGTGTTTGTATCAAATTTTAGAAAGTCAGCAAGTATTATTTTGTTCTTTTGTTCCGGAAAATTTTTTAAAAGGAAATCTGTTGATTCTTTATCCTTTTCAATGAAAAACAGATTAGAATAGTTTTTTTTAATAAGTATCTCCGATAGGATACCTGTGCCAGGTCCTATCTCTATGATGTTATCAATATTGCAGGAAAGACTCTCAACAATTTTATTTGCTATATTTTTATCTTTTAAAAAATGTTGTCCTAAATATTTTTTAGGCCTTACAAAATCAGACATATAATTTATCTTTTAATATTTTATTTTGACTGAGTAGTTATAATTTTTTTTATCCTTTTTGATTAAAAAATCTAAAATCTAAAATCTTAATTAAAACTGTCTCCTCTTAATAAACGAAAACGTTTTCTTGCTTCAACGCTAAAAATGCTATCAGGATATTTTTTTAAAAGCTCTTGATAGATGTCCATAGCTTTTTTCTTGTTTTTAAATACTTTCTCGTAAATTTCACCTCTTTTCATCAAAGCATTATCCGCTGTAATATCAAAAGGATATAATTCTGTTATTTTTTGTAAAAGGCTGTCTGCTTCATGAAATAAACCCTGTTTAATTTTTATCTCTGCTTTTTTATAAATCACATCATCAGAAATGGGATGTCCTTTGGCTATTGTTGATATTGAATCTAATGTCTGCAATGCTTCATTGTCTTTATTTTGATAAGATAATAAATCTGCTTTTGAAAACAGACTTAATGCAGTATTTATGCTGTCGTTATCAAGATTATCATTAATAAGCAATGACATCTCCATTGCATCGTTGGCAATAAATTTTGATGTGGCAGCTTTTAAAATATCAAATTGTGCCTTTGCCCATCTGAATTCACCTATATAATAATAGAGTTTTGCTTTTTTATATTTTGCGAGATTTCCAAGAACATTGTTTTTTAAATTATGTTCTACCTGTGAGTATAATAATGTGGCTTCCCATACTTCCCCTGTAAATAAATATATGTCTGCAAGTTTAATTTTGCATTCTGCTTTTGTTTTTAGTGGTACTCTGTTTATTGTCAAAGCATTTTTTAATAATTCAATAGCCTCCTGATTTTTGTGTAGATAAAATGCCTTAAGATGTGCTAAATTCATTATCAGCCTTATTGTTTCACGGTTGCTGCCCATGTCTTTTATTGTGCTGATATATTCATTTTCCAAAATTTTAAGATCCTTCTCATTATTATTAACATTATCAGTTACTTTTAAAAATTTTGTTTCTAATAATCCAATTTTGCTGTCAATATAAAAAACATTGTCTTCCCCTTTTTTTATGATATATTTATATGCTTTTGTTGCAATATCATAATCATTATTTGAAGCACAAAGTTTAGCGAGATGAAAAATTCTGTTGCCATTTTCATGAAATCTTTTATCAAGTGCTTTTGCCTGTGTAAAAGCAATATCAAAGTTTTTTTCCTGAATACTGTACCATAAAAGCATCTCGGAATATATGCTGATGTCAGGATATTTTTGAACCAGGCTAAGAAGTGATTTTCTTAATATTTTATGCTTTTCATTGTCAGGGTCTTTTCTTATTGTATATCGCAACCTGTTTTGTACTGTACTTATTTTTGATTTATCATATTTTAATAGTTGCAGATATTCATTAATCATACTTTGGTAATTGCCTGAAATATTATAAGCGTTTGCAAGTTCAAAAACAAAAGTATTGTTTGATTTTAAGATTTTTCTACCTTTTTTATATGTTAATATTGCATATTCAGTTTCTTTTTTTGATAAAAATCTGTTTGCTATATCTTTGATAATAAATTTGTCTTTAGGAATTTTTTTTAATACTGTTTCAAATTGTTTTTTTGCTTTTACCGGCTGATCGCTATATTTATAAATATAACCTAATTCAATAATAAAATTATAGTTGTTTTTATTCTTCCTTATTTGTTTTTTTATTTCTTTTTCCGCTGTTTTTAAGTCATTCAGACCTATAAGACAATGTATGTAATAATCGAAATAAGTGAAATTTTTTGTGTCGGAATATATTTTTAAATATAAGTCGGCTGCTTTTTTATATTCTTTGTTTCTGAAATATTTTGCTGCTAAAATAAGATCTTTGTTCCCCTGTCTTTGAGGATGTTTTGATAGAATGTTCTTTCTTATTTGTTTTTTGGATGTTTTATTTTTTTGAGCAAACGATACATTATTAATAGTTAAACCGGTAATTAATAATAAAATGTAGATTATTTTATTTTTAAAATAAAACATAAGGATTTTTTTTCACAAAGGTAATTTTTATAAGAATACAGAAATTTATTTTTATAATTTTTTAGCTAAAAATTATTTAGTGTTTGTCTTTAAATATAAGTGTTTAGTTCAGAATGTTTTAAAAACAAGTTTACCCCATAAGACAGCCTACTTGGGCATAACTAAGAAACCGGACATTCTGGACAAACAATATTTAGCTAATAATATCAAAACCTGTATAGCTTCTTAAGGTTTTAGGTATGATTATTCCTTCATTAGTCTGATTGTTTTCCAATAAAGCAGCAACAATTCTCGGTAAAGCCAGGGCGCTTCCGTTAAGAGTATGAGCTAATTGTATTTTGCCGTTTTTATCTCTAAAACGCAATTTCATCCTGTTCGACTGGAATGTTTCAAAATTGGATATTGAACTAACTTCAAGCCATTTTTCCTGTGCTCCTGAATATACTTCCATATCATAAGTTAAAGCAGACGTAAAGCTTAAATCGCCACCGCATAATTTTAATGTCCTGAAAGGTAATTCCAGCTTTCTTAATAAATTAGCTACGTGCTCACGCATTATCTCAAGAGTCTCATAAGATTTCCCGGGATGCTGTATTTGCACAATTTCTACTTTGTCAAATTGATGTAAACGATTCAATCCTCTAACATCTTTGCCGTATGAACCGGCTTCCCGTCTGAAACAACTTGAATAAGCAACATTTTTTATTGGCAAGTCATCAGATTTTAATATCACATCTCTGTAAATATTTGTTATTGGAACTTCTGCTGTGGGTATAAGATAAAGATTGTCAAGATTAATATAATACATCTGTCCTTCTTTGTCAGGAATTTGTCCTGTGCCATAACCTGATGCTTCGTTAACAACCAATGGAGGTTGTATTTCTTTGTATCCTGCTTTAATAGCTTCGTCAAGAAAGAAATTTATTAATGCTCTTTGTAAACGTGCTCCTTTACCTTTATATACAGGAAATCCTGCACCTGTTATTTTACTGCCTAAATCAAAATCTATAATATCATATTTTGATGCTAATTCCCAGTGTGGGAGGGATTCTGTCACTAATTTATTAATATTACCTTCTTGATATATTATTTCATTATCTTCCGAAGTTTTTCCTCTTGGAACTGAACTGTGTGGTATGTTAGGTAAGAGTATTAGCAGACTGTTGAGTTCTTCTGTAATATCGTTTAATTTTTTATTTAAGGCTTTTACGTCTTTTTTTATCTCCGAAGTCCTTTGTTTTTTATTATTTGCTTCTTCTATTTTTCCTTCCTTAAAAAGTTTTCCTATTTCTTTTGAAATTGTTTTTGACTCTGATAGTTTATCATCCAATGTCTTTTGGATTATTTTTCTGTCATTATCTATAGATAATAATTTGTTGATAATATCAGTAGCTTCAAAATTTTTAACCGAAAGTTTATCAATTACTTCTTGTGTATTTTTCTTTATATTACTTATCTGTAACATTCTTTATTTTTTTAGATTGCAAAATTATTGTTTTTTATGATAAAAAAAAATCTCTTAGTTAATTTTCAACTAAGAGATTCTTAAGTGGACTTCTATTAATACATTTCTTTTAAGAAACAAATAATACCGAATTATTTTTTCATTTCAGTTTCAGGTATTATTGAAACATACGATTTATTTTCTCTTTTCTTTTTAAATTCAACTATTCCGTTTTTAAGTGCAAATAAAGTGTGATCTTTTCCCATTCCCACATTAAGACCGGGATGATGAACTGTACCTCTTTGTCTTACTATTATATTGCCTGCTGTTGCAAATTGACCGCCAAAAATTTTAACACCTAATCGTTTACTTTCTGATTCTCTACCGTTATTTGAACTACCGGCACCTTTCTTGTGAGCCATAATATTTTATTTTTTTATTAAGAATAATTTATTCCTTTATTGTATTTTCTTTTGTTTCAATTACTTTTTCTACTTTAGCTTCTGTCTTTTTTGGTTTAGCAGCAGCTTTCATAGAAATTTTTTCAATAATTAATTTTGTTAAATAATCTCTATGACCATTTAATTTTTGATATCCTTTTCTTCTTTTCTTATGAAAAACAAGTACTTTATCACCTTTTAAATGTGAAATAATCTTTGCTGTTACTTTTGCTCCTTTTATTGTTGGAGTACCAATTTTAATTTTCCCGTTATTATCAATCAAGAGTACTTTATCAAAAATAATTTTTGCCCCTTCTTCTTTATCTAATCTGTTTACAAAAATTTCCTGATTCTCTTCTACTTTATATTGATTGCCTGCTATTTCTACTATTGCGTACATTTTTATTTTTTTTATATCTAATTATTTAAAATTGGAGGTGCAAAATTATTAAAAATAATAAATATACAAACTATTAAGAGGTTTTTTTTTAATAAAATTTAATTAAGTGAAATTTTAAACGTTTTTTTGCTTATAATTTTACCTGTTTATTTCTTTGTAGTTGGTTTATATCCAGTAATTTGCGATTTAATACTTAAAAATTTTTGGCGTGAGCTCTTAGGTTTCAGTTTTCAAAATAAATATTATAGTTGTTTTTAATTACATTCAGGTTTATTAATTAAAGTTCCATTAAAAAGGCAGAATTTTTTTAATACCCATGCTATATTTTTTTAAAATCTTAATAAATTTGATTGTCGAAAAATAAATTTTGATTGGATGAAAATTATTTTCTTAATAAAAAAAATGAAT
>JAGGUV010000117.1 GCA_021158345.1 Bacteroidales bacterium | reverse complement strand
GGGTGGATACTTTTCGATTAATAGAATGGGTGGTTTTACCTGATATCAAAAAAAAATCAAAAATCGCTAATCGTTAATCCTTGTTCTGAGATCAAAAGAAAATGATTTTAGAATTTAGATTTTAGAAGATTGAAATATTTAATGATTGAATGTATGACTGATTGTAAAAAAATAAAAGCTACTTTTTTTTTCTTAGCAGTGTCAATCAAAATTATTTTCCTTGGTTGAATATTGTTGAGTGTTAAATCCCACATTTTAAGCTGTCCTTACAGGACGTAAAAACATTTTATTATCTTTTTCCCAAGGCGTTGCCGTTGGGCTGAAATAATTTGCCCTTTCAGGGCGTGCTACAGGTCTGACAAGAAAATTAAAAATCGCTAATCGTTAATCTTTGTTCTGAGATCAAAAAAAAATGATTTAAGATTAAAGATTAACGATTTCTGATTTAAGAAGAGAGGGGTGATTTAAGAATAAAGATTAACGATTTTTGATTTGAGAAGATTGAAATATTTAATGACTGATTGAATGGATGATTGGTTGTAAAAATAAAAGCTGCTAATTATTTTTTAGCAGCTTTCTATTTTTATTGTACCCCTAAAATTTTAATTATTTTTTCTTTTTCCGCATATTTTTTGATTTTTCAAAAAAACTTTGTTTTTCAACAAATATTCTCTTAAAGAGGTCAAGTTTATCTCCATCAAATTTTGAGCCTTTATTTCTTGATGAAGTTAAAATAATTTTACCATCATCAGTTTTAAATGCCTTAATAATTTGAGGTTTAAAATTGTCTCCTTCAACTTTTAAGATATAATCAGGGTTTGATAATTTAATTTTATTTTCATCTTTAATAAAATTAGAATTAGTAAGGTTTATTAAAGAATTAATATATTTATCAGTAGTAAGTGAATCAGTTTCCTTATCACCGATAAGCCATTTATTATTTTGTTTTATAACAGAATAAGAGCTGTTATCAGGAAAAGAAAAGTTTAGTTTATTGATACTATGTTTCTTTAACTTCAACAAGTTTTTATCTCTTAACATACGAATGTCCGTAGTAAACGACATTTTAAGAAATCCTTGTACGCAATAAACAATATCTTCGTCTGCCAAACGCACATAAGTGTATAAACTTCCACTATTGTCGAATCTTTTTACTTTAGGTTTTTTGTATAAATATTTACCTATATAAAAATCTGTAAGGCATTTTTTATTATTAAAAACCTTAACTCTGACAGCAAGAGAATCCGTAACCTGAAACTTTTTCCAATCTGATTTCTCAATGCTTGATACTCTGTCAGGTTTCATAGACACTAAATACGTTAAAATTGCTTTAATTTTTCGATTATCAACCTGAGCATCAATACTATCATTTTTAATTCTCCACGAATTACCTGTGCGAACTATATTAACATGTCCTTTTGCAGGTTTTAGAGCTTTAATTTCAGGATAAATTTTTATAGAAGTTATTTTAGCTGTATCAATGCTTACAACTTCTTTTCTAAAAGTTCTCTCACCTTTTCGTGATTCAAAATAATTAAATATTAAAATAGCAGCCAAAAGAATGACAAATACAATTGTCAAATTTTTTGATCTTGATTTCTTAGACATAACTTTCCTCCATTCTTTTTATTTTTAAATTTTTTCTTTTTTGAGCTCTGAATATTGCATAAATTAAAACTATAATTATCGGCAATAAGAAATTCACCCATCTTAAAATATTTTTTTTAGTATCAGATATCTGGTCTAATGGTCTGGAAGTAACACCTTTTGTCCTGAGATCAATAAGTCCGGTATCATCCGACAACCAGTCAATAGAATTGACCATTAAATTAACATTATCTGCTTGTATTTGTTTAGCATTTTGACCTTCGCCATTAACAGGGAAATCACCATCACCAACTAAAATAATTCTAGATTGATTATTTCCGACAATTTTACCTTCAAGTAAAGCAGCAACATTTAATTTTGATAAAGGAAAACTTGCATTAGTCCATTTTTTATTAATATCAAAATACAAAGGAGGATTTTGAGTTCCAGACTTTTCCGATGTCATTGCCAAAGGAACAAAATTTAAAGATGTATCGCCTGTAAAATCTATTGAACTGGCAAATTTAAAAATAACATTCTCAATTCCTTTTGTAATAGGATGATCAGCAAAATTTGTTATTATAGGAATATACGGGAAACTAACATTAGTAGTAAAATTAAAAAAACCTTGTTGCTGGCGCACTCCCACACTTGCACATTTTGCATCAACAACAAAATTATTTTCTATTGTCAAACCTTTTTTGCTTAACCAGTCTTCAAGACCTGTTGTATGAGTTTTTCCCATAGGCGGATTAGAGCTTAAATCACCATCAACTCTGTTGTAAGCAATAAAAAGATTACCTTTATTAGCAAGATAATCATCTAATTTATTAAGATGCATTTGCGGGAACGAATCTTTAGGAGCTATAATAGCAATAGTAATATATCTGCTAAGGTCAGAAGTATCAGTAATACTAAAAGGCTTAACATCATATAAAACAGAAAGTGAGCTCATAGCCTGCTGTAAAGCTTGGATAGAAGGTTCACCGTGCCCCTGTAAAAGTCCGACAACAGGTTTATTTATTACAGATAATTTTTTAATACCTGAAGACAAAGCATATTCCATAGCAGCACCGGGTTTCATAAAAGGAATAGGTTCTGCATCTTCGCCCATTCTGATTACAGCTCCAAGATATACTTTTTGCTGTTTCACTTGGTCTTTTTCCCTGACATTAATAATAACAGGTTGAATACCTGCCTGCATAGCTTCTTGTTCTGTTTTTTTATCCTTATTAGGGTTTACAAATTCATAAACTAGTTTTCCTTTTGAAATATTCCCGTATTCTATAAGCATATCTTTAAAATCTCTCCTCGTCTGTGCAATTTGAGGAGGAAGATCTTTAGTGAAATAAGCAGTAATAGTTACAGGTTCTGATAAATTTTTAAGAATATTTTTTGTTGCCTTACTTAAAGTATATGTTTTATCAGCTGTAAAATCAAGTCTGACAAATAATTTATCAGATAAAATATTTATTAAAATTATTACTCCGGCAATAAGTAATAAGTAATATGTTAAAGATTTTTTATTTTTCATATCAAAATATATTTTAAAAAATTAAATATGTCTTTTTCCTAAAACAGCTTCAGTAGAAGTCAATCCCAAAAATATTAAAGACAAAAAGTATATTAAGTCTTTGGTATCAATCACACCTCTTGAAATAGAGTCAAAATGTGTTGATAAGCTAAGATAATGGAATAAATTACCAAAAAATCCTGAAGATCCATTAGCCAAAACAGAAAAAATTATATGAAAGAATATCCCAATAAATAATGCTAATAAAAATCCAACAATTTGATTTTTTGAGATACTGCTTGCAAATAATCCAATGCTAATGTATGAGGCACTCATCAAGATAAGCCCAAGATAACCTGACCATACAGCGCCATGGTCTATTTTCCCAAGATTAGCAACAGTAATGTAATAAGGTAAAGTTAAAATCAGAGCAATAATTATCAACAATAAAGTTGACAGGAATTTACCAATTACTACTTGCCATTCAGTAACAGGTTTAGTTAAAAGTAATTCAATAGTGCCGGTTTTTTGTTCTTCGGCCAGTAAACCCATAGTAAGAGCAGGGATAAAAAAGAATAATGTCCAGTAGGCAACGCTAAAAAATGTTTGCAGACTAGCCTGATTAACGAAAAACACATCAGAGCCATAAACCCAGGTAAAAAACCCGCTGAAGCCTAAAAATGCTATCAACATAATATAAGCCATCAATGAATCGAAAAATGAATTCAACTCACGACGTGCTATTATCCATATTTTTTTCATATATTTAATATTTTTATAAATTATCAAAAAAAAATTAATTATTTGTAGTTAACTCACGGAAAACATCTTCGAGTTTTGTTTCTATAGGAGTTAGCTCAGTTAAGAACCAATTATTTTTAACACAAAGGTCAAAAACATTTTTAGCAGAGGTCATGTCAGGTTTTGATTGCACTTCAAAAGAAGAATCCTGATTTTCAATAAAATCAACAACGTCAACACTAGGGATTTCTCTGAGAGCATCGAAGATTTTATTTTTCTCTCCACCACCAATGGTAAGTTTTAAGATTTCTCTTCCCTGAGCTTGTTTTCTAAGATTTTCGGCAGTACCGTCAGCAACAATTTTACCTTTATTGATAATTAAAATTCTGTCGCATGTAGCTTCTACCTCGGCAAGAATATGAGAGCTGAGAATAACAGTTTTTTCCTGTCCTATTTTTTTAATTAGCTCGCGAATTTCAACAATTTGGTTAGGGTCAAGACCTGAAGTAGGCTCATCCAAAATAAGCACATCAGGGTCGTGAATTAATGCTTGTGCCAAGCCAACTCTTTGTTTATAACCTTTTGAAAGTTCATTAATTTTTTTGTGCTTTTCACCTTCCAGTCCACAAATATGAACCATTTCTAAAATCCTGTCCTTGATCTTTTGCTTTTCTATACCCTGCAATTCAGCAACAAATTCAAGATAATCAATAACAGCCATATCCTGATACAAAGGATTATTCTCAGGTAAATAACCTATGTGTTTTCTTATTTCATTATAATCTTCTTTAATGGAATAATTGCCAACATACACATCGCCTTCAGTAGGAGCAATAAAAGTAGTTATTGCTTTCATTGTGGTTGTTTTACCTGCACCATTAGGCCCCAAAAAGCCCAATATTTCTCCTGTATTAACTTTAAAGCTAATATTGTCAACAGCTTTTTGTGTGCCATATTTTTTTGTTAAATTTTCAACAATAATATCCATATCTTTATTTTTTTTTAACAAAATTAAATAATTATAAAATTCTGAAAAAAAAATTAACATTTTTTAACACAAGAAAAAACGATAAAGCGAATGGACAACGAGGAGATTAAGAGAAACAGAAAATGATTTAAGAATAAGGATTAACGATTTTTGATTTAAGAAGATAAAAATGATTTTATGTAAATATTTAAATTAAAACCCGTAGCACGAGGTAATTCGTACTACGGGAAATTATACTCCTGTAGTACGGCTCCAAGTCCGTACTACAGGTTTGGCAAAACAATCAAAAATCGCTAATCGTCAATCCTTGTTCTGAAATCAAAAGAAAATGATTTTAGATTTAAAAGATAGAAAATGATTTAAGATTAAGGATTAACGATTTTTGATTTAAGAAGATAAAAATGATTATATGTAAATATTTAAATTAAAACCCGTAGCCCAAGGCAATTCTACTTTGGGAAATAAAACCCTGTAGTACAGCTCCAAGTCCGTGCTATAGGTTTGGTAAATAGTTTTATCATTTTTTATAAAAAATATTAAAAAGTTTACCTTGATGGAATGGTTTTATAAACGATACATTGCATAAGGTAAACTTAATAACTATTATTAATACTTATTTTTTATTTTTGTATTCTTCTTTAGTGATGATTTTGATTTTAGCAAAATTCTCCAAATTTGCAAGTGATTTTAAAGAGCCAAAAGCTTCATAATCTGTCCCTGCTAATAACTTAGTTCCTTTAAAATTTGTTGCAACAGTTTTAGTATTGGGAATATCATTACCATCCTTATCTAAGGCTTTATAATATACAAAAAGATTCTTTTTAATACCACCATATTCGTTTTTAATGTCTTCATTAATTTTAATAGAAAATTTTATATTTAAATTATTTTTATAAACTTTATTAACATTTACTTCACTAATAGTATATGGTGCTTCTGCTAAGGCTTCAAAAGGTAAAGGTTTTGTAATAGGATTAGCTTCATTGCTTTCCTTAATTTTTGTTTTCCATTCTGCTTCAATATTTTTTAACTCTTTTTCATATTTGAAGGCTTTTTTGATATCAGTACACTCTTTGAGCTTTATTTTCTTCTCCTGATATTCTTTACTGTATTTTTTTGCAATTGAAGGTAAAGCATTAAGATATTCATTATTTTTTGTACTTAGTCCTCCTCCACAAGCTGCAATTAATATTATTATTGATGATAAAATTGATAAATTTAATAATTTTGTTTTCATTTTAATTGATTTTAATTTTTATGCCTACTCTTTAAGCTTTTCGGCTAACGCTTATTAATTTTTTATTGTAATTAAACAAAAGGATTTTATACCTTTTCCCTTAATATTAAGAAACATTATTTACCCTGAATCTATTATCTGTAAAATTCCAAATTGAAAAAATGTAAATGGTTTTCCCATAAATGATTTATTATGTAATATTATTTATTTTACTAAATTTATGATATTATTATTTTAGAATACTTTGAATTTACAAATATAGTATATCTTTATGTAAAAATCAATATATTTTTACGTTATTTTGTATAAAAGGTTATAAATATTATTTATATTTATAATTCAAAGGTTGAGACTATGTGAAAAAAATAACGGGCAGGGTAAATTAAAAAGGGTGTCATTCTGAATGCAGTGAGGAATTCCCCGGCTTTTAAGGGCATAATTAAAAATAAAAAAATAAATTTTAAAGTAGAATTAATCCCTTTTCCTTATTAACCATAATCCGATAAAACATATTAATCCGTTAAGGATAAGCAATTCAAACCCGAATTTATAACCATTGAGCCATTCAACTGAATTATAATTTATTATATAACAAATAACAGGTGATATTAAAGCAACTATAGGGACGAATTTATCTTTAACTTTAAATTTAGTAAATAAACCAAAAGCATAAAGTCCCAACAAAGGTCCATAAGTATAGCCTGCAACAGTAAATAACTTAGAAATAACAGAAGCGTCATTAATTTCACGGAAGACAACAATAACAGCAAACAATAAAATTGCAAAAGAAAAATGTACTAAATAACGAATATTGATTTTCTTTTTTTCTGAAAGTTCATTTCTGTTTTTAAGATTCAAAAAATCGACACAAAAAGAAGTAGTAAGAGCTGTTAAAGCACTATCGGAGCTGGAATAAGCAGCAGAAATTAAACCAATAACAAAAGCCAAACCGGCAATAGGACTTAAATATTTTAAAGCAATAACAGGGAATAAATTATCTGTATAATCAGGAATAGCAATACCTTTTGCATTAGCATAAATAAATAAAACTGCGCCGAGAAATAAAAACAATAAGTTAACAGGAACTAACGACGCACTCATCCAATACATATTTTTCTGAGCATCTTTAAGATTTTTGCAGC
>JAGGUV010000142.1 GCA_021158345.1 Bacteroidales bacterium | reverse complement strand
TGGGGAAGTTATTTCGTCCTCGTTCCTTAGCCCTTTCCGACGGGACTTTTTCTAACTTAATTATTTTGGTCATAGTTTTTATCTCTGCTCTTTTTCGCTATTTTTCCAACAAAATTTAAAATCTTGAGATATTGGTAATGTTTTATGTATGGTTTGGTCTCGCATAGCTCTTCCATTTTCAGACCTCAAGAGTAATTTTATCAAAGATGCTTCGCATTGATATTTCAAACCCCTTCCCTTCCGGTTTTCTTTTCTGAAACGAATTTATTTTTTCAAAACATTTTTTAAAAAGATCCCCTTCCGGATCATTCATCATAGCCCAAAATTTTTTATCTTGTTCGGCTTTAACTTTACGCTGATGAAGTTCACGGATTTCTTGCGCTTCTTTTTCTTTCTGTTCAACAATTTGATGTTCTTCTTTAATTTTTTTTTCTCGAAATGATTTGTAACCTTTTGGTTTTGGATAGCCGCCTGTTTTTTCGAGCATTCGAAAAAACCAATTAAACACATTTTCAATCGGTTTAGATTTTTCAAAATTAAGATCGACCATTTCAAAACGGCAATAACAAAGATATTGAATCATCATATCAAGATTACAATTCGCTGTTTCCATCCATTCGCTGATTTGTTTAACAGTTATTTTTTTTTGTCTCCAATAACCAAGTTCAGCAGTTTTGTTTATTTCTATATTTATATTTTTTAACTTAGTAGTAGTTTTATTATATATAAAACTACTACTACTATTATAAGAGTTGTCGTTTTGTTGTCTTGCCGTCTTGTCGTCTTGTTGTATAGATTGTCGTCTTGTCGTCTTGCTGTAATGTCCATTTAGTAGGTTTTTTTTGAGGATTTGGTATTTGAGTTGGCCCTAAGAAAGGTAAACATTTTTCATAGTTAACCTTACATGTTGAGTATTTTTCTGTTTCTATATTAATAGCGTAAGGTTTTGATATATAATATTTTTTGACTAAACTTCTAAATGATGATCTTACGGTTCCGTATGGTATTTTTAATAATTCACCAACTCCTTTTGGGCCACTTATTTTAAATGGTCTATTAAAGTAGATATACCTTAAAATTGAATACTGTTTTTCAGTTAAATCTGACGGCAATTGTCGTCTTGTCGTCTTGTCGTCTTGTCGTATAGATTGTCGTCTTGTCGTCTTGTCGTCTTGTCTTTGCGGCAATTGCTGTCTTGTCGTAACGACAAGTGTCGTCTTGTCGTTACGACAAGTGTCGTCTTGCTGTTGCGGCAATTGTCGTTTTGTCGTTTTGCTGTCTTGTCGTCTTGTCGTCTTGTCGTCTTGTCTTTTTATTAGGGGTTTGTTTATATTTCTCAGCGTATTACCGATCGAACCCAAATCTTTAGCGGCCTCCATTAATTCAATTACTGATGTTGTTTTTTTTATAGCCCTTTTATTATTTGAAAATTCTATTGCCGAGAGCAGAGGTTTAGTTTCTAGAGCAGAGGTTTAGTTTCTATTTGATTGATGCTATTAATTCTAAAGCAAGTTTTTTATAAGCTACCGCACCAGCTACATTACTTTTGTATTTAAATATTGTTTCTTTTTTTAATTCTGCTTTTTGAATATCCGTATTTGTGGGTATTATTGTTTTGAAAATTTTATTTTGAGGAAACTCTGATTTTATGAGTTGCAAAAGTACTTTGTGGACGGCTAATCGTCTGTCAACTTTTGTTGTTAAAAGCTTAAGAAAATTTAAATTAGGATTACTGCTATTTCTTATTTTTTCAATAAATTCAACAGCTTTTTTTAGTCCTTCTATTGATGTTCTTGATCCAGCCTCATTGGGTACTATAACATAATCAGATGTATTTAAACTACTAATACAAAAGACCCCTAATGAAGGGGGATTATCAATTAATATAAAATCGTAGTTGTTTTTTATAACTGATAATTTTTTTTTGAGCTCAAATAAACTTTCTGGTGCTGTTCTAACCATGTCAAATTCAAGAGTTGCTGTTTCTGGGAGATTTGGGATTATAAAAAGATTTGGGTATTTAGTTGGGTGAATAAAGTCTTTAGGATTCTGATCGGTTGTTAATAAATCATAAAGACTTTTTCTATATTCATCAGTGCCTAATATTATAGATGTTGCATTACATTGTGGATCAATATCTATAATTAAAACTATTTTTTTTAATCTGGCTAAAGCGTGACCTAAATTAACAGCAGTTGCGGTTTTTCCGACACCGCCCTTATGATTAATGATAGAAATAATCATTTTTTTATGATTTTTTTACCTTGATTATTATTATTATGATAAACAGAAAATAAATAGATGAAATATATATAAAAAAAAATGATATATAAATATTATATATATGTAAAAACATGAAAAAAAAAACATGTCAAGTATTTTTTACAATTTTATTACGGTGCTGATTCAGAGCAAATCATATCAGATCCAGCCTCATCAATAGCCTGCATAAGAGAAACAGCCTCAACAAAATAATCAAGGCATCTGCAATCCTGGATTAAAGTTTCATCTGCTTTAACAGTACAAACATCATCCCAGCACCGCCTGACAATTTCTTGATAGCTGTTGGTTGAAATTCGATATTGAGCAGTATGCCCTGGTTCTGCAGCTTGTGTATCCTGAACAGGGACTCTTAG
>JAGGUV010000041.1 GCA_021158345.1 Bacteroidales bacterium | reverse complement strand
TGAATTGATTGATGAATTAGAAAATGAGCTGACTGATGATTTGCCGGAACATATTTTTATTTCCTCTGTGACACAAAAAAATCTTGGTAAGTTAAAAGACTTATTGTGGAAAGAATTAAATAAATAAAATATATTTTTCTTTTAAATAAAGAAAATTTATATGAAAATTTAAAAATAAATACATCAAATTTTAAATTAGGCATTTATACCCTTAATATAAGAACTGATAATTATTACACGAAAAATTATTGTAGAGTAAATTATTTCCTCTTCCTGTCAAAAAATGGATTTTTACCGGTAGCAGATAAAGGCATAGCATACACAATTTTAACATCCTTATCAAAAATACCTAATTCTATTATAGCTTTGCCGACAGAGTACATTATTCTGTTATCAATTCTGTTATCAGTGGCAATGCTAACAGCTGAGCCTATTGCAATGCCAAGGTCGCCTGTGTTAAAGACACACGGCACATCAGGATGTTTGTCTTTTTCAATGCAGGTGTCAAAACCACAATATCCACAGTCTAAACCAAAGCTTTTGATTTTTGTTCCTATCATGACCAAAGCCTGTGCCTGAAGAATATTTTCAGCATCTCTGATAAAAAATTTAAAACCGGTTTTTTCAGCAAGTTCCTTAAGTTTGTCAGAGATAATTTTTATATCATCACCTGTGGCAATAGCAAGGGATAAAGTGTCTATTCCTTTTGCTTTAGGAGCTGTTCGTGCTGCTAACAGCATTTTTTTTGCTATATCTATTACTTCTTGTTCTTTTATCTCTTTTTCATAAATAATAGCCATAATTAATTGTATTTTGAGATTAAGAAAATAAAAAATTCTTATTTGTTTTAATTTCATCAAAAATAGTATATTTGCTGAAAACAAAAATAAATTAATTAACTTTTAAATTATAATATTGTTATGGCAAAAATGACAGCAAAAGATTTTATAAACAGGGAGGATAAATATGGAGCACATAATTATCATCCTATTCCTGTAGTCTTAGAAAAAGGAGAAGGTGTTTATGTATGGGATACTGACGGTAAAAAATATTTTGATTTTTTGGCTTCTTATTCAGCAGTAAATCAAGGTCATTGTCACCCGAAAATTGTAAAGGCAATGACAGACCAGGTGAATAAATTAACTTTGACTTCCAGAGCATTTTATAATAATGCATTAGGAGAATTTGAAGAATATATTACTAATTATTTTGGTTATGACAAAGTTCTTCCTATGAATTCAGGAGCGGAAGCAGATGAAACAGCTTTAAAACTTTGTCGTAAATGGGCATATAAAGTAAAAGGTATAGCTGATAATCAAGCTAAAATTATTGTTTGTAACGGCAATTTTCACGGAAGAACAATTACTATTATTTCATTATCATCAGACCCTGATGCATATAAAGATTACGGTCCTTTTACTCCAGGTTTTGAAAAAATCCCTTATAATGATATTGATGCTCTTGAAGAAGCATTGAAAGATGAAAATGTAGCAGGTTTTTTGGTTGAGCCTATTCAGGCTGAAGCAGGTGTTTATGTTCCTGATGATGGATATATTAAAAAAGCTTATGATTTATGTAAAAAGAATAATGTTCTGTTTATTGCTGATGAGGTACAAACAGGTTTATGCCGTACAGGTAAAATGTTAGCCTGCGATTATGAAGGTGTAAAACCGGACATTCTTGTTTTAGGTAAAGCTCTTTCAGGTGGTATGCTTCCTGTTTCATGTGTTTTAGCTGATGATGAAATTATGCTTACTATTTTACCGGGTGAACATGGCTCTACTTTTGGTGGAAACCCTGTTGCTGCTAAGGTTGCTATTGCTTCATTACAAGTTTTGAAAGACGAGAATCTTGCTGAAAACGCTATGAAAATAGGAGAAATTTTCAGATCGCAAATGAGAAGCATTAAATCGGAAATGATTGGAGAAGTACGAGGAAAAGGTTTATTAAATGCTGTTGTTATAAATCCAAAAAACGGTAAAACTGCTTGGGATGTTTGTATAGCTCTTAAAGAAAATGGTATTATTGCTAAACCTACTCACGATCATATTATTCGTTTTACTCCTCCTTTGGTTATTACCGAAGAACAAATGATGGAAGCTATTGAAATCATTAAAGAAACATTTAAAGATTTTGTATAAAAATAAATTTTTATTATAGTGATTAAACACCTTCAAGGTTTAAAACACCTTGAAGGTGTTTTTTTATGAATGGTATTAATTTTTCTTGATGGTAAAAATTTTGCTACACAGCGGCAGGGATGGTAGCGGTAGCCCGGTGAAATAAAAAGCTATGTTTTTGTTAGCTGGCGGAGGCTGACAGGGGAAGCCCACGCACTGCTTACAAAAACAAGCTTGTTATGAAGCGGCTATTAGCGGACAGCCCGTTTTAGCCGCCCAAAAAAATTTTATTCTTATTCTTAACCTTAATCTAAAATTTGGCTATTAATTTAAAATTTAACCGGCGTGAAGTCAGGTAATTGGGTACGGCATATTCACGGTTTGAGACATCAGTAACCCAAATATATGAAATTGTATTTGCTTTGTCTAACAAGTTAAATACTTCAAAGCTTATCCACAAAGACTTAAAATATTTTAAAACAGTTTTAGAGTATGATTTAGTGTTTTCACCAATTACTTGTTTTGAAAAGCCAATGTCAACTCTGAAAAAAGAAGGAGTTTCAAAAACATGTTTATATTTAGGGGAGTCAGGAGGGCCAAAAGGGAGGCCAGCGCCGTAAAGCATATTAAGGTGCATTTTATAAGAAGGGTCTTTAGGAAGATAATCCTGGAAGAACAAAGAAAAATTTATTTTTTGGTCAGTGGGTCTTGAGATATAACCCGGATAATGAATGCCACCATCTTCATCATAATAAAAATCGCCTTCAATATCTTCTTTTGTTTGCATAATAGAAAGGCTAGCCCAAGATTCTACGCCTGTAACAAATTCGCCGTTAATTTTCATGTCTATACCAGTAGCATAGCCATGCGATTTTTGATCGGAATAATATCGAATTCTAACATTGTCAACTTCGTAAGGAACAAGGTTGTCGAGATGTTTGTAATAAATTTCAGAAGAGTATTTAAACGGGCGTCCCCATAATTT
>JAGGUV010000188.1 GCA_021158345.1 Bacteroidales bacterium | reverse complement strand
TCTTATCATCGCTTCCTTCGAAATGACAATGCTGTCATTTCGAACCATGTGTGATGGCCTTATGCGCGGGCGGTGAGAAATCTCCTAAGAATGAGGCTTCATGCAAAAGAATATATTTCACAGTGTTCACCCCGTGAAATGAACCTTATTTTTACTGAGATAACTTAAATTATTGAATATATTTCACGGGGTAAACCGGAAATATTTTTATAAAAACCCGATGAATTTAAAGATAAAATATTAAATTTGAAAATTAATTATACAAGTTGTCATAAACAAACATGTGAAACTTAATAATTAATTTTTAAAAAAGAGGCTTTATGAAAAACAAAATTTTAACAATTACAATTTCAGTTGTTTTAACAACTATTGTAATATTGACTGTAGGCTATTTTATTTTTGGATTGCATAAAAAACCATTACAAATTCTTTCTATTGATTCACCTGATAAAATTTATAATGCATATGTAGTTGAAAATCCATCATTAGACCCGCCCAATCAAAGTCTGTTTATATCTAAGAAAGGATTAAAAGAATTTAGACTTGTAGAAAATTTGCCTGAAGACATTGAGCATATCAAACAGATTATTTGGTCGCCGGATAGCAAAACTGTTATTTTCTTAACAAATTGGCATTTAATAGTCACAAATGTTGAAAAATTTAATACAAAAAAGATTAGTTTAAATAATGATTGGTGGAGATGGCATAATAATAAAAAGACATTTATTAGTTCAAACCGGATAATTGAAATAAAAAAGATAAATTTTATTAATTCTGATAGTTTAATGTATCAAACAAGTGAAATGTCATATCCTGAAAAGATTTGCGTAAGCAATTTTTAAAAAATTACAATGCCCGATAAAAATTAAATATAAGCAGGGTTGATGTATGATTTTAATAATCCGTAATAAATGTATAAATTTGAAAATTAAAATTCAACGAATTATGAAAAAATATAAATATACATTATTACTGATAGTCTTTGTTTTTACAGGTCTCTCCTTAAATGCACAGAACAAGGATAAAAAATGCAAGGTTTTAAAAGAAGGAATTTCTAAAGAATATAAGGGCAAATGTAAGAAAGGACTTGCTCACGGATATGGAGAAGCAAAAGGTGTTGACACATATGTCGGGCAATTCAGAAAGGGCTTGCCTAACGGAGAAGGTAAATATACCTGGGAATCCGGTGCTGTTTATGAAGGCAAATGGAAAAAAGGACTAAGAAACGGATATGGCAAATATACCTTTCAATACAATGGAAAAGACAGTATTCAAGAAGGAATTTGGAAGTCAGATAAATTTATTGGGAAAAAGATAAAAGCAGATTATAAAATAACATACAAAAAAGGTATGCAAAGTGTAAGTATAAGAAGAGTAGGAGAGGGAAATCAGGTAGAAATAAAAATTTTGAGAGCAGGCAACAGGCTTGGCGTTAGCAATTTATTGTTAACAGGCTCAAGTGGAACAGAATTGATAACACAAATATTTATTGGTTTTGAAAATATTGAATTCCCTTTTGATGGAAGATTAAGTTATTCAGCTCCAAATGAATTTTATACTCTAAATTATTTAGGTTCAATCCTTGAATATACTCTTGAAACTCCAGGAAGCTGGGAGATAATAATAAAAAATTGATATTCTATTTTTTTTATTATTTTTTTATTACTATTAACAAAATTAATTATTTTAGCATTCATTAATTTTTAAAACAATATTAAAATGAAGTCAAAAAAAATTATTTCTATCTGTTTATTCTTATTTTTATTTATTCAGTTCTCCATGGCTCAGAAAGAGAATGAGTTAAAAAAATCGAATATTGATTTTGATAAATTTTTCATATCTAAAACTTTAAGAATAGATTATTTTTTAACAGGTAATTCAAATAGTGAAACAGTAAGTTTTAATGAAATGAGGGAAGAACCTTATTGGGGAGGGTCAAAAACAAATCTTATTGATAAATTTAATTATGGTAATTTTAGAATCAGAGTTTTTGATTCGCTTACCAACCAATTATTATACTCAAAAGGATTTAGCACTTTGTTTGAAGAATGGCAGTCGACAAAAGAAGCAAAAGTATTAAACAAAGCTTTTTATCAATGTGCAGTAATACCTTATCCAAAAAAAACAATACGTTTCGAGATAGATAAACGAGTTTATGAAGACTGTGAATTTTATAAGATATTTGATATTTATATTAATCCAAATAATTATTTTATAAAACACGAAAAAACAAAATATTGTAAAGCAACAAAGATAATTAGCTCAGGTGATGCTGATAAAAATATAGATATTGCTTTTCTTGCCGAAGGTTATACAAAAAATGAAATGAGTAAATTCAGGGAAGATGTAAAGAGGATTTTCGGTTATATTACAGCAGCTAAACCTTTTGATAAATACAAAAACAAATTTAATGTTTATGCCGTTGAATCAATATCCGATGAATCAGGGACTGATGTTCCGGGAGAAGGAATTTATAAAAATACAGCTTTAAACACCTCTTATTACACTTTTGATGTTGCAAGATATCTTACAACTTTTGATATGAAGTCATTGCACGATTATGCAGCAAACGTACCTTACGATCAAATATATGTTTTAATAAATTCAAAGAGATATGGTGGCGGAGGCTTTTTTAATTATTATACTGCTTCTACTGTCGATAATATATTAACCCCAAAAGTATGTGTTCATGAATTTGGTCATGGTTTTGCAGGATTAGCTGACGAATACTATACTTCAAACGTTGCTTATAACGATTTTTATAATCTTAAAACAGAACCTTGGGAACCAAACATTTCAACTATGGTTAATGTTGACAAAAAATGGAAAGATATGGTTAAAAAAGCTACTCCTGTCCCAACACCTAGGACAAAGGAATTTGAAAATACTGTAGGCTTTTTTGAGGGTGGGGGATATGTGGCAAAAGGTATTTACAGCCCTTATCAGGATTGTAGGATGAAATCAAATAAAGCTAAAGGTTTTTGCCCTGTTTGCCAGAGAGCTATTGAAAGAATGATTAAATTTTATTGCGAATAATTTTCTTATAAACTAATCCTTTTGAATATTATGCTTACTAAAGGATTAGTTTATTTTAATCTCTTAAACTTAGATTTATTACTATCCTAAAATTTGACTTTTATCATCATATAACTATTTGATAAAAAATAACTTATTTTTGCTGAAAATTAATAAATAATGATTGAAAATATACTTAATAAAAAAATTTGCTTAGCATTAAATGACATTTACAATATAAATGTAAATCCTGATATTATTTTAGTACAACAGACAAGAGTTGAATTTGAGGGAGACTATACTGTTGTTGTATTTCCGTTGTTAAGATATTCAAAAAAAAATCCTGAAGATACTGCTAATGACATTGGAGAATATCTTACTAAAAATTTAAAAGAAGTAAAAAGTTTTAATGTGATAAAAGGCTTTTTAAATTTAGTTATTGATGATAATTTCTGGATAGATTTTTTTAATTTAAATTTTAATAATGATAATTTTGGAATAAAGCCACAAGAAAAAAGTTCAAAACCTGTTGTAGTTGAATATTCTTCGCCTAACACAAATAAACCTTTACATCTCGGGCATATCCGTAATAATTTACTTGGATATTCTGTTGCTGAAATATTAAAAGCAAACGGAAAAAATGTAGTAAAGGTAAATCTTGTCAACAACAGAGGTATTCATATTTGTAAATCAATATTAGCATGGAAAAAGTGGGGCAATAACGAAACGCCCGAATCTACAGGAATGAAAGGTGATCATCTTGTAGGTAAATATTATGTATTGTTTGAAACAAAATATAAAGAAGAAGTTAAAAAAATGGTTTCAGAAGGAATTTTTAATGAAGAAGAAGCCAAAAAAAATGCACCTTTATTATTGGAAGCTCAGGAAATGTTGCGTAAATGGGAAGCTAAAGACAAGGAAGTTATTGACTTATGGACAATGATGAACGACTGGGTTTATAAAGGTTTTGATGTTACATATAACAGACTTGGTATTGATTTTGACAAGATATATTACGAATCCGACACTTATCTTCTTGGCAAAGAATTAGTGAATACAGGTCTTAAAAATAATTTTTTATTTCAAAAACCTGACGGCTCTGTATGGGCAGATTTAAAAGATAAAGGATTGGATGAAAAATTACTCCTTAGAAAAGATGGCACTTCTGTTTACATTACTCAAGATTTGGGTACTGCAAAATTAAGATATACTGAATATAACCCCGAGAAATTAATTTATGTTGTGGGAAATGAACAGAATTATCATTTCGATGTTTTAAAATTAATTCTTGAAAAGTTGGGCGAGAACTGGTTTCAGATAATCCATCATTTATCGTACGGAATGGTTGAACTACCTCATGGTAAAATGAAATCACGCGAAGGTACTGTTGTTGATGCAGACGACTTAATGGACGAAATGTTTTCTACTGCGAGAAAAACTACCGAAGAACTTGGAAAAATTAAAGACTTCTCTGAAGAAAAAGCTAACGAGCTTTATAATATTGTTAGTCTCGGTGCTTTAAAATATTTTATTCTTAAGGTTGACCCAAAAAAAAATATGATGTTCAACCCTGAAGAGTCTATTGATTTTAACGGTAATACAGGACCATTCATTCAATATACTTATGCAAGAATACAGTCAATACTTAAAAAGGCGGGAAATAGTAATAATATCCCTGATTATGATGGAATTAAAATTAATAAAAAAGAAAAAGAACTTCTGAAATTATTGTACCAATTTCCTGAAGTAATAACTCAGGCAGGTAAAGATTATAGTCCGGCAACTATTGCAAATTATGTCTTTACTCTTGTAAAAAATTATAATAAATATTATCAGGAAGTTCCTATTCTGAAAGTTGATGATAATAATACTAAAAATTTTAGAGTTCTGCTTTCTGAATTTATTGCTAATGTTATAAAAACGTCAATGAAACTTCTTGGTATTGAGGTGCCTGTGAGAATGTAATTTTAAAAAATAATAATTTTGTAAGTTATAAAATGAATAGAAAAAATATCTTACCTGAAATTTTATATATTGATAAGAATGATATATATTATAAGTCGTTAAAAAAAAATAATGGCAATTACAAACTATCAATAGTCAATAATTACAAAGATGCTTTAAATGCAATATTAAATAATAACTATGATTTAATTGTTATAAACTACAGAATTAAAGATATTAATGTCCATAATTTTATTAAGTCATTAGAAATCAATAACATTAAAATACCTTTTATAGTTATTTCAAAATCAGCAAAAATATCTGAAATAATAGGATTATTCGGTCTTGGAGCTAAAGATTTTATTCTGAAAAACAAAAAATTTACTCAAACAATACATGATTCAATTATAAAAAATCTAAAGAATATTCAAATTGAATCATCAATAAAACAGGAGGCATTAGATAATAGAAAATATAAAGCCTTGGTAGAAGGGGCTTCTGATGCTATTTTTTTACAATCTCCTTATGGCGATATTGTTGACTGTAATAATGCTGCATGCGAAATGTTTGGTTATACAAAAGAGGAAATTTTAAAAAAACATATTGCAGAATTTGTTTCTGAAGAATATTTAGAATCTTTGCCTGAAATTATTACTGAAAAAAATACAACATTAGGAATACCACGAGAAGATATTCATAAAAGAAAAGACGGCACCTTTTTCCCTGTTGTTTTCAGTACTAAAATGATTGAAGTTGAAAATAATACCTATGTCTTAGTTTATATTAAGGATATTACTAAAATAAAAAGAGTAGAAGAGAATCTAAAGATATCTGAAAAAAAATTACGCTCTTTATTTAAAGTTATGCAAGATATTGTTATAGAACTTGATGACACAGGAAAATATATTTTCATATCAGAAACAGCAACCAATTTATTATATAAACCAAGGAATGAATTATTAGGTAAAACTTTACATCAGGTTTTTTCTAAAGAACAAGCCGATTTTTTTCTTAATGGAATTAAAAGAGCGTTAAAAGAAAATGATGTTGTTACATTAGAATATCCTTTAAAAATTAATAATAAAAATATATGGTTTGAAGCAAGACTTACACCATATTCAGAGCATTCTGTTTTATATATTGGCAGGGATATCACACAACGAAAAAAAGATGAAAGAATAAAAGAAACAATTTTTAATATCTCAAATACTATAAACTATTCAGAAAATCAAAATGAACTTTTTCAAAACATTCAGTTTGAATTAGGTAAAATTATTAATACAAATAATTTTTATATTGCCTTGTATAATAAAAGCACTAATAAAGTCAATTTCCCATTTGTTGTTGATGAATATGATATAGATTTTTTTCAAGAACATGAAAATACATTATCTTCTTATTTGATAAAATCAGGCAAGTCAATGCTTTTGACCAAAAATCAAATAATTTCTATTGAAAATCAGGAAAAAATAAAATTTTACGGTACAATACCTGAAATATTTTTAGGTGTACCTTTAAAAAATGATGATGGTGAAGCTGTTGGAATGATAGGGATGTTTGATTATTATAATAAAAATGCTTATAATGAAGAAGATAAAAAGATTTTAGAATTTGTTTCCAATCAAATAAACCGTACTATTCAAAGAAAAAAATTAGAAATAGATTTATTTAATTCTAAAAATAAAGCAGAAGAATCTGACAGGTTAAAATCTGCTTTTCTTGCAAATATGTCTCATGAAATTCGTACTCCAATGAATTCAATTCTTGGATTTTCAGAATTGCTTTTGAATTTTGAGCAAAGTCATGATGAAACACAAAAATATATAAAGATTATTCAAAAAAATGGTCTGCATTTACTTAATCTTATAAATGATATTATTGATATCTCTAAGATTGAGGCAGGGGCTATGATAATTTCAAAATCAAAATTTTCTGTTAATAAAATATTATCTGATTTACATAATAATTTTAAAGCTGATAATAAAATTATTAAAAATAATATTGATTTGATTTTGGATACAAATTTATCAGATAAAGATAGTATGATTTTTACCGATGATTTAAAATTACGCCAGATTCTTACAAATTTATTGAGTAATGCTATTAAAAATATAAGTTCAGGATTTATTAAATTTGGATACAAAAAAATTATAGATGAAAAAGATAAAAAGTATTATTTAAAATTTTTCGTACAGGATACAGGTATTGGAATTTCAAAATATGACCAGGAAATTATTTTCAAAAGATTTAGACAGGCAAATATTTCTAAGACAAGACTTCAGGAAGGTACCGGTCTGGGATTAGCATTATGTAAAAACCTTACTGAGCTGCTTGGAGGCAGTATTTGGGTTGAAGCTGAAATTAATAAAGGCTCCACTTTCTTTTTTACTATTCCTTATATTACTCAATCTGATAATTAATTTTTTTCCTTGTAATTATTGTTAGATAATAAATGAAATGAAAGATTATTTAGAAGAAGGTAAAAAATATAATTTTAAAGTCATTAACAAAATTCTTTTTCCTGATGATAATGAATACTTTGTTTTGCAAGACCCTTTTGGAATAAAACAACTTTTAAAAACAAAATATTATAAAAATTATAATATTAAAATTAACAGTAATATTGTCTGCAAAGTTGATAAAATTAACTGCACAGGTAAAATATTTTTAGAGCCGGAACATCCTTATTATAAAACAGGTAAGGTATATGATTTTGATTTTGTGAAATTTATTAATAAAAAAAATAATTCAGGTAATAATGAAAATATTGCTATTGTTAAAGATATTTACAACAATGAAATTAATTTAATTTTAAATAGTTCCATAAAACCTATTCATAAGCCTGAAGCTATTAAGTGCAGAATTGAACGTATTAAAAAAGGTAAAATATTTCTCTCCCCAATTGATGATAATTATTCTTTTAATAATTTAATTGAAGGAAAAAGCTATAAATTTACAGTTGTTGACATTTGTAAACTCGCTGATAATGAGTGTTATTTTCTGTTAAAAGGCCCATTTAATCATCAACATATTTTAAAAAAAATATATTTCAAGGATTATGAAATTAAAAAAGGACAAAAAATTAATTGCAATGTTGTTAGATTAAATTCTAAATCGTATTATTATTTAGAACCTGAACATCCTTATTATAAAATTGGAGAGGTTTACAAATTTCGTTTTGTCAGCATTAAAAATACTGATTCTGAAAATAGTATTATTGTTGAAGATATAAATGGAAATAAAATTATTGTTAAAATTAATAATACTTTAACTTCTGAAAACTGTCCAAAATATCTCGATTGTAAAGTCAGTAAAATTAAAAAAGGCAGATTATATCTTGAAATGATGAGTGATTGATTGGATATTCTCCTCCTGAATGAAAGACTGATTGAATGATTGTTACTGATAGAAAAATAATTTTCAATAATATTTTATTTTTTTAAACCTTGAACATTAAACATATTTTCATATTTTAGTGCACAAAAAAATTCAGATATGAGTAAAATTTCAAAATCATTTAAAAAATTTCCAAAAACATTCTGGTCAGCTAACACAATGGAGTTATTCGAGAGGTGGGCATGGTATGGCATGTTTATGGTCTTAGCACTGTATTTAACAGGTTCACGTGATGAAGGTGCATTGGGGTTTACTCAATCGCAAAAAGGAATTTTAATGGGCACTGTTGTTGCAATATTATATTTTTTACCTGTTGTAACAGGTGCTTTAGCTGACAAATACGGATACAAAAAAGTATTATTAATTTCTTTTACAATACTCTCCACAGGTTATTTTATAATGCCGTTTTTCACCACTTATATCTCAGTGTTTATTGCATTTCTTTATGTAGCAATAGGAGCAGCTTTATTTAAACCCATTATTGCCGCAACTGTCAGCCAAACTACCGATGACAGCAATTCTTCCATAGGCTTTGGCATTTATTATATGATGGTGAATATTGGAGCTTTTATTGCACCGCTTATTGCTGCAAAATTAAGAATTTTAAATTGGTCTTATGTATTTTATATGTCTGCTGCAATCATAAGTCTTAACTTTTTATTGGTATTATTTTTTTATAAAGAACCTTTTGTTGAGAAAAAAAAGGAGAGCCTTAGCAAAACTTTTAAAACTATTTTTAACAATATTTTCATAGCTCTTTCTGATATTAAATTTGTAATTTTTTTAATTATAATCATAGGTTTCTGGACTATGTATAACCAATTATTTTACACTCTGCCTAATTTTATTGACCAGTGGGTTGACACTCGCGTATTGTATGACTCCATTGCGTCATTTTCACCGAGGTTAGCTTCAGCTGTTGGAAACATACATGGAACAATTAATCCTGAAGTATTAACAGATATTGATGCCGGCTACATAATTATCTTTCAGGTTTTGATATCTTCTCTTGTGATGAAATTTAAACCTCTTAACGCAATGATTTCGGGATTTTTTATTTCTACACTTGGATTAAGTTTAACCTTTGCCTTTAATAATCCTTTTTATTTATTTATTACAATATTGATATTTTCAGTAGGAGAGATGTCAAGTTCACCGAAGATAACAGAATATATCGGCAAGATAGCACCACGAGATAAAGTTGCTTTATATATGGGCTGCAGCTTTTTGCCTATGGCAGGAGGTAATTTCTTTGCCGGGATTTTATCAGGTGGAGTTTACGGTTCTATGTCTGACAAAATTACCTTATTACAAAGATATATATCTGAAAAAGGATTAAGCATTCCTGCAATATCTGATAGCTTTACTCAGAACGATTATATTAACAGAGCTTGTGAATTGCTTGGTGTTGATAAATATACTTTAACTTCTAATCTCTGGAATCAATATCATCCTCAGAGAATTTGGTATGTTTTTGCAGGTATTGGTATGTTTACTGTTATTGCTCTTTTTTTATATGATAGATTATTGCTTAGCAAAAAATAGTTTAGAGTTTAGCTTTAATATCAAAAAAGGGTAGGGGACAAAATTTTTCAAATATCAAGAACTGATACAATTATTTCTCTTCTTCTTTATTATTTTTATAATGATAAATTATTTTGATTTTAGGCTTATTTTCTGATGGATTATTCTTTGTTGGATTATTATTATCTGTTGATTTATTTATGTCTTTTTTATTTTCTGAAGGTTTGTCTTCAGTAATTTTATTTTTTAATGGTAATTTCCAATAAGCATTTTCATCGTCATCGTCATCATTTTCGTCTTCAAATTCCCATGAATATTTTTTTCGTTCAGGGCCTTGTTTTCTATAATATAAAGCAAGAGATAATCCTGCTATTGAACCCCATAAATGTGATTCCCATGATATATTATTTTTTAAAGCAAAATCAGGAAATACACCCCAAATTAAACCACCATATAATAAAATAACTATAAATGAGGCAGATAGCAATTTATAATTTTTTCGTATTATTCCGCTAAAAATCAAAAAAGAAGCTAATCCGTAAATTATACCGCTTGCACCAATATGATAAGCAGGTCGTGCTCCAAACCATACCCATATTCCTGTAAGCAGATATATGTAAATAAATATTTTTAAAGATATTTCCTTATAAAAATAAAAAAGCATTACAGAAAGTATAAATAATGGGACTGTATTAGAATATAAATGTTTGAAACTAGCATGTATTAACGGACTTGTAATAATACCAATTAATCCCTTGAGTTTTAACGGATAAATGCCCAGAAATCCTAAGTTGATTTCAAAAAAATATTCAAATAATTTAACTGCCCAAATTATTATTATAAATATTAAAGGTAATTTGATATATTTTAATATTTCTTTAGTTTTCGATTTCATATATGAAAATAAATATTAGTAAAATTATAAAAATATTTTATTTATGCAATATTTTTATCAGAAGGAATATTTTCATTTTTAAATTTAATAATAATTTTACTAATAGGCTTAAAGTATTTTCTGATTGTTGTATATTTATCTTTATTTTCCTCAATAATATTAAATATTAGATGACTGTATTTTTTTATTTTTTGACTAATTGCAGCATTTGTAATAGGAATAGTGAGGGCTTTCCCTAAATTTTCGGAAGTAAGTTTTATGTTTTTATTAATTAATTCATTAGCAGCAGCTTCTAATTCATCTAAGAATTTTCTTGGTTTTGCATATATGTCGTCGTTTACTGCTGTTTGCTCCTGCAGATCATCTGAATTATCTTGAATATCAAAGTTAATATGCCAGTCATGTACATTAATTGATTTATCGGAATCCTTAAAATATGTATTATTTATTACTATTAAAGCTTTTTCAATGATTGACTCCAGATAATTTATATCACCGGTATATAATGATAGTTTATCCTTAGCTTCATTTGTCAAAATATATTCTTTTTTATATTTATCCGAAAACTTTTTAATATAAATTTCACTAAGGTCGATAATACATTTCTTTAAGTTTGATTTTAATTTTTCAAATTCCTTTTTTAGTTGATAATTACTCTTTTGTGCAGCTTCGGAACTTTCATTTAAAATATTTAAAATTTTTAAATTGTTCTTATTGTTTTTTAAAGTTGTTTTAATATAATTATGTAAAAAATATCCAATTATAGATTTGTTTTCTGTTGTTAAAATATTTTTGGAATTAACTAATTTAAAATTTGATGAGTTTTTATTAAAAAAGAAATAAAACAAATAATTATGGTTTCTGTCGTCAGGAAAACTTAAAGCAAGAATTCTTTTATCATATTCGCTGAATACATCAGGCTTAATACTATATTTTGTTTTTAGATAGAAGGGAAGCTCATCATCGCTATACCAGGTATTATTGCTGCTGCTATTTTTTTTAAGAATTTTTAATAAAATATTTTTATTCTCAATATTCAATTCTCCTATGAAATATTCATCATTATCCATTGTAGCATATTTTACTTCAGGTGATTCTGTATTATAATTGTAATACATTGCTACAACTTTCTCTATTTCAGGACATAAATTAAGCGAATCCTTCAGGATACTTATTGGAGGTGCATATATAAATGAATATTTATTGTCCATTTTAAATTGAGAAATTTAGTCCAAAATTAATTCATTTTATTTAATTAAGCAAATAAAATTAAGTATTTAATTTAAAAGTTAATTTTTAACCTTAATATTAAGCTGTAAAATTAACTCGAATTAATAAAAAAATTAAGTTGTAATTAAGTGCTTAATTACTTGATTTCAAGGTTTTAACGTTGTATTATTGCAAAGATTTTGTAAGGTAAAATCAATTTTAATTTTCAAAAAAAAATTTTTTTTGAATAAAAAATTAAACAATTTACAGAATAAATTAATATGAACTTAATATTTACAAAAAAATCTTAAAAATGAGTAATTTAGTTTTTACATCGGTTTATGATTTCAGGCAAAGGCACACATATAGAGCTAATGAATTCAAAAAAGACATTGTTAAAAGAGGAATCGTTAAAAATAATAAATTCAGAAATTTAGAATTTCCATTGAACCTCATGCAAAATTTAAGCTTTATAAAGAATAAAGTTGAAAAATCATCTGAAAAATTTTTTGAATACATAGATAATATTGTATTGAAAGAAAAGGAAATCGATAATAATGATAATGAAAATTATGAAATTATCTCATTAAAGAATAGATTTTATCAATTAATATTTAAAATAAAACAAACCGGAATTCCGCATTATTTTGATAAAATTAATTTTAAATCTCAAAAGCTCAGAATAAATAACTTTATTTTATTTTTAATTGGGAAAATAAAAATATTCTCATCAAAAGTGTTTTATCTGAAAAAATATTTCATATCTGATAATATTATTAAAATAAAAACTCATAAAGAATCATTTAGATTACTAAATAATACAGCTGTTATTAAAAAAGTAAAACCATATCTGTTAACTATAAGCAATAGTTTTAGATTTGAAAATAAAAGAATTTTATTAAAGAGTAAATTACAATATGCATCAGTATTAATTGTAAGTGTAATATAT
>JAGGUV010000093.1 GCA_021158345.1 Bacteroidales bacterium | reverse complement strand
GTTGATCAAAGTATCACCTTTTATAAAATATTTATAATTATCATGAGTAAAATAACATCCATTTGTTCCATTGTCAGTAACATAATTAACCCTCCAAACAGCTGTGGTATCAATTGAGGTCTGAGCAAAACTTTTGTTGGAAAAACAACTATTTATGCTAATTAATAATAAAAAAAGACTTATTACTGAAAAATAAATTCTGATTCGGCTCATTTTCTTGTTTTTTTATGTACTCCTACCTTAATTTACTGAATATCAATTTTTGTTTAATCCAAATATTCAAAAATAAAATAGTCTCATACAAAATTACAAAAAAATATTTAATATTTCAAATTTTGGGAAATATTTTAGAGAAAATAACTATGATACTAAAAAAGCAGCCACATAAAAAAATAGCTGCTTTTGTGTGGGAGTTACTGGATTCGAACCAGTGACCCCCTGCTTGTAAGGCAGGTGCTCTGAACCAACTGAGCTAAACTCCCTTTGAGGACTGCAAATATAAATCATTTTTTTTTCTAAGCAACAAAAAAACCAATTTTTTTTCACACAATTTATTTACCCTTAATTTTCAAAAAAAATTTAACTTTCATTGCAACAAAAACAGCCTGCTTTTGTATATTATACCATTTTTATTCCTAAAAAATAACTCTATAGAGTAAAATCTATGATTAAAATATGTTAGCTGATAACAGACCAGTTGGTTTTATTTTTATTAATGAAAGCAAGGTGTTCGGCAAGGGGGCGATATTTCGGTTTATGTAATTCGATGTCGTCATTAAGAATCTCAAGGGCTAATTTTTTGGAATATATTAAGATTTTTTCATCTTTAACAATGTCTGCAATTTTAAGATTAAGAACTCCGCTTTGTTGAGTGCCGTTAAAAACGCCGGGGCCTCTGAGCTCAAGGTCGGCTTTGGCAATAATAAACCCGTCATTGGTAGAAGTCATAATTTTAATTCTTTTTGCAGCATCCTCAGATAGTTTATCTTTAGTCATAAGAATACAATATGCTTGGTCGGCGCCTCTGCCAACGCGTCCTCTGAGCTGATGCAGTTGTGATAGTCCAAAGCGTTCGGCATTTTCAATTATCATAACAGAAGCTTTGGGTATATCAACGCCGACTTCAATAACAGTTGTTGCCACCATTATCTGTGTTTCGCCTTTAATAAATCGTTGCATCTCAAAATTTTTGTCCTGATTTTTCATTCTGCCATGTACAATGCTAACGGCATATTCAGGTAAAGGAAATTCTCTGACAATACTTTCGTAGCCATCCATAAGATCTTTCAGGTCTAATTTTTCGGATTCTTCAATCAAAGGGAAGACAATATAAATTTGCTGCCCTTTTAATATTTGTCTTTTCATAAAGCCGAAAACTTTCAGACGGTCAGAGTCTTTGAAATGATAAGTTTTAATGGATTTTCTGCCTGGAGGCAGATCGTCAATAACAGAAATATCGAGGTCAGAATAAATTGTCATAGCAAGAGTACGGGGAATTGGTGTAGCAGTCATAACAAGAACATGAGGCGGGATATTATTTTTTTCCCACAGTTTGGCTCTTTGTGCCACACCAAATTTGTGTTGCTCATCAATAACTACTAATCCCAGATTATTAAATTTAACTTTATCTTCTATCAAAGCATGTGTGCCAATTAATATTTGTAATTTTTTGTTTAAGAGTTGCTCATAAATTTCATTTCTTTTGGTGGTTTTTGTAGAGCCTGTCAAAAGGGCAATATTTACATTAATACCTTCAAGCATTTTAGTAATTGTATTAAAATGTTGATTAGCCAGAATTTCGGTAGGAGCCATTAAGCAGCATTGGTAATTATTGTCAAGGGCAATAAGCATAGTCATCAGAGCAACGAGAGTTTTCCCGCTGCCAACGTCGCCTTGCAACAGCCTGTTCATTTGTTTTCCTGAGCCAGTGTCAACACGTATTTCTTTTATTACTCTTTTTTGAGCATTGGTAAGTTTAAAAGGCAAATTATTATGATAGAAATTATTAAAATATTTTCCAACTGTTAGAAATTTATGTCCTTTAACTGTTTGTTTGGTTTTAAGTTTTTGTTTTAATAATTGTAATTGAATAAAAAACAGTTCTTCAAATTTAAGTCTTCTTTGTGCTTGTTTAAGAAGATTAATATTTTTAGGGAGATGAATATTAAGCAAAGCTTGTTCTCTTGAAATCAGTTTCAGACTTTTAATAATGTCTTCATTAAGAGTTTCGGGAATAATACCTTTTGCAGATAAACAGAGTGTTTTAATTAATTTACTTATACCTTTGCTGTTTAGACCTTTAGCTTTTAGTTTTTCTGTTGAGAAATAAAAAGCCTGGAATGTTTCTTTAAAATCAGAGTTATTATGAGCTTCTTTGAGTTCAATTTCAGGGTGGGTGATATTAAATTTATTTTTAAAATAATTTGGTTTTCCAAAGACAATATATTCTTTGTTTAAAGTCAGAGAATTTTTAATCCATTTTAAGCCTTTAAACCAAACAAGTTCAATTATACCTGTATTATCTTCTAATTTGGCTACAAGCCTTTGGTTTCTGATATTAGATCCAATTGTATCAATGCTAATTATTTTACCACATAGCTGAACATAGGTAAAATCATTATTAATTTGATTGATATTATAGAATTTGCTTTTGTCAACATATCTGAAAGGGAAAAAAGTGAGAAGGTCGTAGAAAGTAAATATTTTAAGTTCTTTTTTTAAGAGGTCTGCACGTTTAGGTCCTACACCTTTTAAATATTCTATTGGGGTTTCAAAAAAAGCAGTTGACATTATTTTACATTAATAGATTAATGCAAATATAACAATACTAAAGTATAAAGCATAAAAAAACTCCCTGTTTTCTGCAGGGAGTTTTTATAGACTTATTAATTTTTTTAATAAGACCACAAGTTTTCTTCAAAATCGAATATTTTATTTTTTATTCTTTCTGATTCTAATAAAGCGTCAATGCCTGTAGAATATTCTGTAATTTTTCTATCATAAACATTGTCTTCTTTATAAATATAACTGGAGAAAATACGTTTTTGAAAGACAACATCATAAGATTTTCTTTCCGCACTGTTAAATCTGTTAAAGACATCGCATTTAGCGAAAATAGGTCTTGCTTCAGGATAATAAATCCAGAACAAAGGATCATAACCTCTAAACTCACCTTTTTCAGTATAGCTGTCTCTAACAGGACAAATTCCAATAATTCTCACATCTAACTGAGACCTTTGTTTATCAAAAATCCAATCTTCTTTAATTCTGATTCTTTTAACGTCAGAAGGATAGAAACTTTTTTTGATAATAGTATCGTAAAGATCATAAGGAGGATAAGGCCTTGTATACTGAACAGTATCAATTCTTTCGAGCCTGCTCATAATTTCCTGATAAGTAAGAGGCACAAGAAATTCATCAGTAGGCGTAGAAGCATCGTAAGCAGTAATAGAACCTTCTTTTAAGGCATCCATAATTATAGTTACCAAACTTCTCCAATCGTTTTGAGGTGTTTCAGGATAATAGAAAGGTTGATTCATTTTTTCTCTTAAATCAATCACTCTCCAAATTCTTTTAGTCCACATAACATCAGCTTCCCTAATGTATGGATAAGGAAGAGGATTCCTTTCAACAGTACTTTTTTTATCATAAACACCATTTCTAGGAGGAGTGTCAAGTATTTGTTGAGAATAAGTCTTAACAGCAAACCCCAGAGTCATGGTGAAAATAAATGCTATAATCAATAATCTTTTCATTGTTATAATTTTTTAAATTATTTTATTTTTAAGTTAATAGAAGACAGTTTACGATTTCCATCAGGACCTTTGGCAATAATATTTTCAAGCCAAATTCTTTGTCCTTTTTTAGCAGATCTAATAATTGACATCATTTCAGAAGTGAGTTTATTACCTTTAGCTCTTTTTTCAATAATATCACCACCTCTTGAAGTAGTAAAAGTAAAAGATGTAATTACATAGTATAATTCAAAATCAAAATCTGAAGGCATTTGAGGGATAATAGCACCTGCTGTTAAAAGAGCCTCTTTATCAATCAAACCATCATTTTTATTTGCAATATAAGCAATAGGATTAGGCACTCTTTTAACACGGAATTGAGCTTCACCAATAGGTTTAATTTTACCATTAAATTTGGCGCTAATTTTAATAACAGCTTTATTTTTAGCGCTTTTAGGAATTCTTACAATGTAATCATCACTTTTAGGGTCTTTAGTAAGACTACCACCACCAGTAATATTAGTAATAATTTGTTCTTTAGCAATTCCGGGAACAGAAATAGAAACGGGATTATCAACACCAACATAAAATACGTTCATTTTTTTTGCAGAAACCGTTAAAGAAGGTTTTGCAACATAATATGAATCGTGAAAATAATATGAATTAGTTTCACCTGTAGGAGATTGCATTTTAATAATACCTGCATATTTTTTCTTTCCTTCGGTTATAGAAGGTAAAGTCAATTTAACTTTTCCTTTATCACCATGAATAGGTCTTGCTAATTTTATATTTTGGGCAGTAATAGAGTCAACGCCTTCAAGAATTAATACTTCGGGATTTTGTTTGGTGTTATAAGCTGCAACTAAAATTTCAGCTTCATAATCATCATTTAGAAAGCAATAATTTGTTTTAGGAATAACTTTTGCATTTACCTCGTCAAATTTAAAAGTTTCAGCATCAACAGCTTGATATAAATGGTTTAGAACATGAAGTTCAGCATTTTGAACCTCAGCAATAAATTTATTTAAAATAGCAATATCTGCAGTAGCAATAGTATGATAGAAATTATGCATTTCCCAATTTTGTTTTTTACCATAAACATCTTGATACTCTCCTTCAGTTTCTAATCCTAATCTAAGTTTATCTTTATATTTATCTTCAACCAAATTAGTCATATTAATTTTAAATTCATTAATTTTATTTTTTAATTCTCTTGCTTTACCTTTTGAACCATCTTGAGAATTACCAATAAAATAATGAGTGGGGGTATCAAAATCATCTTTATGTTTTAACAAATAAATATTATCAAATATTTTTTTTGCTTTAGCAGTATCTTTTTCAAGATGATCAGCTTTAATAATAATATCTAATTTTAAACTTTCAATATAGTTAATCATATTGTTGGAATATTGTCTAGCCAACTTAGCTTTATCCCAAAATGGTTTAACTTTAGTTTGATTAAGATTAAATTGTTTTTCAAAATTATTATATGTGTCATCAATTTTTTCTTGAAAGTTTTTATTTGTTGTTTCCATACTTTCATTAACTACAAGAAAAGCATCTAACATAGATTTAGATACATTAAGTGCTAAGAGTGCAGTTAATACTATATACATCATGGCAATCATTTTTTGCCTAGGAGTTTCTTTATATCCAGCCATTTTTATCTAAATTTTATTTATTATTAACATTCATAGCAGCTAACATATTGCCATAAACATTATTAAGTGCAGCTATATTTTTAGCTAAGTTATCAATACTTTCTTTATAATTAAGTGTTCTTTCACTTGATTCATTTAGATTTATTAAGAGCTTATTAAGAGTGTCTTTGAATTTTTTGTTAGCATCAATATTTTCAGTTGAACCCTCTAATTGTAATTCAAGAGCAGTATTTAAAGCTACTAAATTTTGTTTGTATTTTGAAGAGGTTTCAATAGTACCATCAATATTGTTAACAAAGGCAGCAATTTTTTCGTTTAATTTCATTGAAGAATCAGCTTGTTTTTCAGTGCTTTTTAGCTGAACTTCATAAATAGTATTTAAAGCAGAAAGATTTCTAGTTATATTTTCCAGAGCTTCTTTATAAGTTTTTGAATTTGCCTTAATTGATTCTGATGTTTGATCATAAGTATCAGAAAGCTTAGCAGCAGCAACACTGGCATTTTTAATATTATTAAGATAGTCCTCAGAAGTGCCAAGGTCTTTGTTTAATAATTCAGAAGTTTTCTTATAAGAATCAGATAATTCAGCAGCATTATCAGATGCATTTTTTATATTAGCTATAAATTCACTGTTAGCAAGAGATATATCAGAAACATCAGATAATTTAGCAGTAGTGTTATTAAGATTTCTTAAGCCTTTTGACAGACTTTCGATTAGCTCGGGACCAATTTTAGCCTCACTAAGCATTTTATCTAATTCTTGGGTGACTGAATCGGTTTTTCTATTAGATTTTTTAGTACCTATTTTATTCGTTTCTTCATCAGAATAACCATGATACATACCTGCCAGTTCAGGGTATACTAAACTCCAATCGGGCTCTACATGAGGTGGCTCAAAAGCAGAAAAGAAAAATATTGTTGCTTCAGTACCTAATCCAACCATAAGCATTATTCCTGCGCCATTATAGTGTTGAAGTTTAAAAAGAGCTCCAACCATAACAACAGCAGCCCCAATACCATAAAGTTTAGCCATAAAATTTTTAAAACCTCTTGTCCTAACTAAATTGTTTATTCCCATGATATTTTTTTTATATGATTAAATAAATTTGTTTTAATTATTAATAAATTTTTGAAGCTCGTGAAGGGCTATCATCTTTTTGTCTTCCTAAATAACTTTGAACACATCTAAAGCCAATATAGCATTTTGCAGTGTCTTGATATTCGTATGAACGGGTAGAAACTTTAAGATAATGTTTAATGTCTTTCCAAGAACCGCCTCTGATAACTTTTCTTTTTAAAGAAGGAGGATCAGTTTCTTTAGCATTATAAGTATATGTTTGGTTCATATCCCATCCCATATGGTAAGTAGCATCATCATAAGCATCATTAGTCCATTCTGCAACATTTCCAGCCATGTCATATAATCCGAAATCGTTAGGAGGATAGTGAGCAACAATAACAGTAGTAAGTCCGCCATCATTAATATAGTTACCTCTTTGTGGTTTGAAATTGGCCAAGAAACAACCTTTTTTATTTCTTACATAAGGGCCTCCCCAAGGATAAGGATTTAAGGAATAACCACCACGTGCAGCCCATTCCCATTCTGCTTCAGTAGGTAATCTGAAATCGCTTGCAATAGCTTCTTTCTTCTTTGAGAGATAAGTGTTAAAATATTGTGTTCTCCAAACACAAAATGCTTTAGCCTGTTTCCAGTTAACACCTACTACAGGATAATTATCGTATGCAGGATGCCAGAAATATTTTTCTGTCAAAGGGTCATTAAAAGAATAAGCATAATCATGCATCCAAACTAAAGTATCAGGATAAATATTAATAGTTTCTTTTTTGACATAAACAGAGCGGTCTTTCAACCCTTGTGGTCTATTTGCAAAAGCACCATTAATATTATTTCCTTCTACAGAGTAATCTTTACGTGCAGCTGCTTTTAAATCAATATAATAATATTCATAAAAGAGTTTTCTTGTGTCAATTTCTTTTTTTCTGAAATATCTTTCGCGTTCAGGCAAATATAAGTTTTCAAGTTCAGCCCTGACATCCTGGTCTTCGCTCTTCCAATCTATTTTTTCTTTCCAGTTCAAAAAAGGAGGTTCATATTGTTCACCTGTTTTAGGATCTTCTTCAATTAAATATTTTTCAGGATTAATATCTCCCAATAATCTTCTTGCTATGGAATCTCTAACCCAATAAACAAATTGTCTGTATTCATTATTTGTTATTTCAGTTTCATCCATATAAAACGCTTGAACAGATATTGTTTTAGGTTCATTGTTAAAAGCATGAGTAATGTCCTCTCCCGTAGCACCAATAGTAAAACTCCCCATTGGTATATATACCATTCCATATGGATCAGGTTGATAAAAATGTGGGCGTTTTTTAACGCCTACTAATTGACCATTATCAGAGTTGCCACAACTTCCCATGAAAATAATAATAGATAAATAAAAAAATAATTTTTTCATCATTTAAATTTATTAGTAAATACAATATTTTTTACAACATTAAGATATTTAGTAGATTATTATCGTTTTTTTAACGCATATTTATTTGTTTTATTATAAAAAAATAAAATTATAGATATCTTGTATTTTTATAAGTCTTAGGAGTTTTATCAACTTCAATTTTAAAATTGTATCTGAGCATAATTTCATGGCTCCCCAAACTGCCAACAGATCCTAATTTTGAAGTTGTAATATCATAAGAATATCCAACACTGATATCTTTAAAGTTTAAACCTAATAAAATGCCAATAGCGTCAGTAACTCTATAGCTAATTCCCCCCCAAAATTTATTATTATAAGTAAGTAAACTACTTATGTCGTATTGCAAAGTATTGCCATCGCTTTTGATTAAAAAAGATGGTGATACTTCAAAAGAAGGATTATTAGGTAAAATATAATGATAACCTGCAGTTATATAATAATGTCTCTTTAAGTAGAATTCAGAAGATTCTCCGATATCTGCTTTTGCTTGTCTGAATTGAGATGTTGAAATCCCAAAATAATATTCACCAGGAATATTATAAAATAATCCAAAAGAAAAATCTGTTACCATTGTTGATTCTTCACTTTGTCCACCAAGAACAGGGTCATCATTATCAATTTTAATAAATTTAGAAAAATCAATAGATTTATTTAAAAAACCCACTTGCAATCCAATACCTAAATCTCCATATCCTAAGCTACAACGGTAAGCATAGCCTAATTTTACACCAATATTTTTTTCAAATCCCAGTTTATCCTGAGTAATAGTAGCACCTAAACCACCATGTAATATATTAATAGGAGCATCAATTGAAAAAAGATATGTCTCAGGTGATATTTTATTCCCTTCAGAATCTTTAAATCCAACCCATTGTTGTCTTAATAAAGCTGTAACACTGATAGCATCGTTAGTACCTGCATAACCAGGATTGATAGACATATTATTAAACATATTTTGAGTAAATTGTGGCTCTTGTTGTGAAAAAGCACCAAAATATATAAATAGTATTACTATTAATAATATATTTTTTTTAATATTATCCATTTATATTAATAAAAGGGTTAAATCACAATTTTATTGAGTGAAATATTTTATTTACAGCTACTTAAATCAAATATTTCAGAAAATTTTGATTTTTATGAGCTGCTAAATTATAAATAATTCTTTTTTAATTCAAAAAAATATTAAGTTAAAAATAAAAAAAGATATTTAAAGCTTTAATTATTTTATATAATAGATTGTTTTATAGTACAAAAAAATAAAAATGGTTAAACATTAGTAAAGAATAAAAAAAAATTATTTTTGCAAGCTCATTTAAAAATTGTGATTATGGCTTTCATTCAAAAAGATAAAGTATTTTCTAAGAAATGGTTTATTTCTTATAGTTTAATAACTCTAGGCTCGTTTATTCTTGCTGTAGGTTTTGTGTTTTTTATTTCACCTCATAAGATAGTACCCGGGGGTGTTTATGGTATTGCAATAGTTGTCCATTATATTACAAAAGGTATTTTTTCTTTCGCCCCTAACGGATTACCTATTGGTCTTGGGGGGTTGATATTGAATATTCCTTTAACAATTATCGGAATAAAAGTGTTAGGTCCCAGATTTGGTGTTAAAACAATAGTTGGCTTTGTACTATCTTCAGTTTTTATGGATTTAATAACATATCTCAGACCTGTAGGCGATGCTCCATTAGTTGCAGATGTTTTGCTTTCTTGCATTTTTGGTGGTGCATTGATTGGTTTTGGATTAGGATTGATTTTTAAGTCCAGAGCTACTTCAGGAGGCTCTGATATTATTGCTATGATTATTGCAAAATATACTAAGTTACCTTTAGGGCAGTTGATGATATTAGTGGATTCTTGCATTGTATTATTAGCATTAATAGTATTCAAAGATTGGAAGATACCGTTATATTCATGGTTAGTAATATTTGTTACAGGTAAAGTTATTGATATGGTGTTGGAAGGTGTTAATTATGATAAAACTTTATTTATTGTTACAGATAAGTATGAGGATATAAGAAAAAAAATCATATTTGATCTTAATAGAGGCGGGACAATGATATTAGGAAAAGGAATGTATAATAATAAGGAGAAATCAATAATATATACCGTTGTAAACAGAAGAGAGCTTTCAATACTTGAGAGTTATATTCATAGAATTGATCCTGATGCTTTTCTTACGGTAATCAATGCAAATGAGATATTAGGAAAAGGCTTTAAATCTTTAAAAGAAAAAGTAGAATCAGAAATAGAATAAAAAAAGGAGGGTAAAATTTTGCCCTCCTTTTTTTTATTCTATTTTAAAAGCCGGAAAATATCATTACCAAAGGCAAAAACCATAAGAAGTAATAAAATTACCATTCCTACAATTTGTGCATACTCCATAAATTTATCCGGTATTTTTCTTCTTGTAACAGCTTCTATAGTTAGGAAAACAACATGACCTCCGTCAAGGGCAGGAATTGGGAGAATATTCATAAAAGCTAATATTAGAGAAAGCAAACCGGTAATAAACCAGAATCTGTGCCAGTCCCAGTTGCCTCCATAAATTGTAGCAATGCCAATAGGCCCTTGTATAGATTCAGATGCTTTTTCTTCGCCTTTAATAATTTTTCCAAAGCCTTTTATGTTTGCAGCCAATAAATTATAAGCATCTTTATATCCAAACTTTAGTGCCTGAGAAAAACTGTAACTCATTAGTTTATAAGGCATAGGAGATCTAAAGATTCCAATAACTCCTGAAGTATCAATGGTTAAATTTAAATTGAGAGTATCATTATTTCTTAACACAGCCATATTTACTTCTTTTCCTTTTTCAGAAGATATAATTTCTGTAAACTGTCCCCAGCTTGTAATTTGGGTACTATCAATTTTAAGTATTTTATCTCCTTTAATTATTCCACTCTTAGCAGCAGGGAAATCTTTAATAACACTATCAACATAAAATGGAAAATTAAGAGGTTCAATAAAAAGTTTATTTGATTTCTTAAAATTTTTATAAAAGGTGTCAGGTATTGTTATGTCAACAAAAGAGTTATTACGATTAACTGTTACAGTAGATCCTAAAATTGCATTAGTAGATTTAATATCTTTAAACCTAATTACTTCTTTCCCATTTATTGAGTAAACTTTATCTCCAGTTTTAAAGCCAATATCTTTAGCTAATTTATATGCATATATACCATCATTTTGTAATTGTTTATTAGGCAAATATTGTTCGTAATGAAAAAGTAAAAAAGCAAATATTATAACACCGAGAATAGCATTAACAACAACACCAGCAATCATAACAATAAGTCTTTGCCAAGCAGGTTTAGATCTGAATTCCCAAGGTTGAGGAGGTTTTTTCATTTGCTCTTTATCCATAGATTCGTCTATCATACCTGCAATTTTAACATAACCACCTAATGGCAGCCAGCCAATACCATATTCTGTTTCACCTTTTTTGAATTTAAAAAGTTTGATTCCCCAGGCATCGAAAAACAAATAAAATTTTTCTACTTTTATTCCAAAGGCTTTTGCTGCAATAAAATGACCAAATTCGTGTAATATTACAAGAATTGATAATCCTAAGATAAGCTGCCCTGCCATAATTAATCCGTTCATACTATTATTTTTTATTTATTAAAGAATTTGCTGTTTTTCTTGTTTCTATATCTGTGATAAAATAATCTTCAATTGTCGGTGTTTTAATAAAATCAATTTTTTGCATACAAAGTTCAAGAACATCAGACATCTGTAAAAATTCAATTTTATCATTTAAAAAAGCTGAAACCGCAATCTCATTAGCAGCATTTAAAACACAAGGCAAATTGCCTCCTTTTTCTAATGCTTCATATGCAAGTGCAAGATTACGAAAATTTTTAGTATTAGGAAATCCAAAATCAAATTTTGCATAATTGTGAAAATCTAAACGTTTATAATCGGATTTTATTCTGTAAGGATATGTAAAAGCATATTGTATTGGTATTTTCATATCAGGAACACCTAACTGAGCTTTCATTGAGCCGTCTTCAAATTGTACTATTGAATGAATAACAGATTGAGGATGCATTAATACTTCAATTTGTTCGGGTATTAAATCAAACAGCCATTTTGCTTCTATTACTTCAAATCCTTTATTTATTAATGTTGCTGAGTCAATAGTGATTTTTTTACCCATTTTCCAGTTAGGATGATTTAATGCTTGTTCTTTTGTAACTGTTTTAAGGTAATTAATGTCTTTACCTATGAATGGTCCTCCTGAAGCTGTTAAATATATTTTTTCAATTTTATTAAAAAATTCCCCGTTAATACATTGAAAGATTGCAGAATGTTCAGAATCTACAGGATATATGCTAACATTATTTTCCTGTGAAAGCTTCATAATAGTTTCGCCTGCTACTACTAATGTTTCTTTATTGGCAAGAGCTATTTGTTTTTTTGCTTTTATTGCGTTAATAGTTGGTTTTAAAGCTGCATAACCTACTATTGATACTAAAACTATATCTGTTGAGCTAATTTCAACAATTTGTTCAATAGATTCTTCGCCTGCAAAAACTTTAATTTCGTATGATTTTAATGCGTCATTTACTTTTGAATATAATTTTTTGTTTCCAATAACAACAGTGTTAGGTTTAAATTCAATTGCTTGTTTTATTAAAAGGTCTGCATTATTTTGTGCTGTTAAAAATTCAGCAGTAAAATATTCGGGATGTTGTTTTATTACTTCTAATGCCTGAGTTCCAATAGAGCCGGTGGAACCTAATATTCCAATTTTTTTCTTCATTATTGAGTTGTAATATAAAGATTTATAAAATAAATAATAAATTTAAAAAGAAACATATTCTATCGGGTTAACAGGATTGCCATTATACCAAAGTTCAAAATGAAGATGAATACCTGTGGATTGTTCTCCTGATTCACCGATAATAGAAATAGGGTCACCTGCTTTAACAATTTCACCTTCTTCTTTTAATAATGAAGAATTATGTTTATAAACAGAAACAACATTGTTTTTATGTTGAATAGCAATAACATATCCTGTTTGGATTGTCCAATCCGAGAAAATTACAATGCCTCCTAAGGTAGCTTTAACAGCTTCATTTTTTTTAGCAGATATATCAATTCCATAATGTCTTTCTTTTATATTGAAGCCATTTGTAATAATTCCCTTAATAGGAGTAAAAAAAATTATATTACTTAATGCCAAATTATGTGAAAATTCATCTTCTTTATCATAAATATATAAATTATATTTATCCTTGTTTTCTATTTCATCTCTTAATAAAGAGTCTTCATGTGAATGATTTTGGGATATAGTGTCATAATTTATTTCACGTACTGAATTTTCTGCCGGTGTTTCAATAATATTTTTACCTTCAATAATATTTTTTATATTTTGAATGTATAAATCTTTTTGTCGAAAGGTTCTTTCTAATGAATCAGCTTTTTGTTGAAGTGCATATAATTTTTTCTGCAAATTAACATCAGTATAGCCTGGAATATACTCTCTTACAGAAGTAAAAGCAATTATGTATATTGTGATACCTATAAAAAACAGTATTATAAAAGATATTATTAGAAAAGTATTTAAACGTGTAATACGAAAAGATAATTTTTTTTCATAAGTCTCATCATTAAATATTACAAGCTGATATTTTTTCCTTAGATTTTTATACCATCTTTTTTTTTCTTTCTTAATTTCAGTATCAGACATAAATTATTGTTCCACTTTTTTAATTAATGCTGCAAATATCGTAAAAAATATTATAAGATGTTTTGACAATCATTAAATTCATAAATTAATGCAAAAATTGAGATATCCGTCAATGTTGGCGTAGCACAGCTAAGAGCATATCAGGCGTAAGTCTTATTACAAAAAAAAAGTCTGAGCATGCATTCCCAACAATGACATTCAGTTTCAATTTGTATAAGATTTAGTTTATAGATATAAGGACTATTTTAAGGCGACTTCTATTAATTATTTTTTTATATTTTTGTGGTTTTTAATTTGAATATCTTTATTTATTTATTAATTTATGCTTAGTATAATTATAATAATTAGTATAATAATATGACTTTAATAACGGAATTTGAAAAACGTGGTAAATGGTTGTTTAAATATAGAAGTAAATTGCCTGTGATATTATTGGTAATGGGAATGCTTGTCTATTATTTTACTGTAAAAAATGCCTCTAAACATAAAAATTTGGAGCTATTTAAATTTATTGGACTTGCAGTATGTTTATTTGGTTTATATATAAGAATAATTGTTATAGGACACACTCCTAAAAATACCTCAGGAAGAAATAAAAGTAAACAAATTGCTGATAAATTAAACACTTTAGGCATTTATTCAATAGTTAGAAATCCTTTGTATCTCGGCAATTTTTTTATGTGGTTAGGGATTAGTATTATTACTCAAAATATTTATTTTATTATAATTTTTGTTTTGGTGTATTGGCTTTATTATGAAAGAATTATTTTTGCCGAAGAACAATTTCTGATTAAAAAATTTGGGAAAAAATATATTGACTGGACTTTAAAAACACCCACATTTACCCCTAATTTCAGATTGTGGAAAAAAGCTGATTTGCCATTTAGTTTAAAAAATGTCTTAAAAAGAGAGTATAATGGATTTTTTAATGTTTTTCTTGTCATTTTTTTATTAGATGTTGAGGAAAAAATAATAATAGGAGGTCCATTTAAAATTTTCACTACATGGACAATTTTATTTATTATTGCACTGTTAATATTTATTACTCTTAGAACATTAAAGAAAATAACAAAAATCCTTGATGTTGAAGGAAGATAAAAAAAATATTGTGTTTGCACAAAAACTTAAAATTTTTAAATATTATTAAATTATTATTTTTTTAGATTGCTTGTATCTTAGTAATTTATCAATTTTATAAAAAATTAAAACATTTTTTTGTTTTGCAATATTAGTAATAGGGCAGATTACAAAATTTTTATTCAGACAATTTATTATATACATCATTTTGCTCAGCAAAGATATTTATATCAGATTTAAACTGAATAATAATTAATATTCATTGATTTTAATAAAAATAAAATATTTTTGTATAAAATAAGTTAAGTATTTAGTGAAAATAAAATTAAGTAAATTGAATAGAAAAAAGGAATACAGATTTATATCGTATGATATATATTTCTTTCTGATATTATTTTTGTTAGTATCCTGTTCTACAAAGAAAAATACATTTTCAAGAAGAGCTTACCACAATTTGACTTCTCATTATAATGCTTATTGGAATGGTAATGAAAGTCTTAAAGAGGGTGTGATAAATCTGTCAAAGCAGGTTAAGGATAATTATAACGAAATACTTAAAGTATATAATTATGGTGATAAAAAAGATTCAAAATCTATTGTTACAAATTGTGACCGTGGTATAGAAAAAGCCTCAAAAGTAATTCAGAATCATTCTATGATATTTCATGGAAAGCAATATTGTAAATGGATTGACGACAGCTATTTTCTTATTGGAAAATCTTATTTTTACAAACAAGAATATGGATTAGCAATAAGGACTTTTGAGTTTATTATAAAAGAATATAAAAATACTCCAATCAGTTATGAGGCAATGCTATGGCTTGCACGTACCTATAATCAAAAAGGTGATTTTAAAAATGCCCAAACTTGGCTTGATTTATTACAAAGCAACATAGATAAAGGCAAGGCTAACAGCCGTTTACAAAAAGAACTTGAATTAACATATGCCAATCATTTTATATTACAAAAAAAATACGATAAATCAAAAAAACATTTACTTAATGCCTTGGAATTTAAACTGAAGAAAGATTTAAAAATCCGCGTTAAATTTATTCTGGCTCAAATATTTCAAAATGAAAAATATTTTGAAGATGCTTCTGATTATTATAGGCAGGTAATAAAAATGAACCCTGTTTATGATATGGCTTTTCAGGCTAAAATAAACCTCGCTAAGTCATATGATACAAAATCAGGCGATAAAGAGGATATTATTAAAATTCTGAAAAAGATGTTAAAGGATGGTAAAAATCAGAATTATCTCGATCAAATATATTATGCTTTAGCAGATATTTATTTGAAGGATAATAATGATACCATTGCAATAAATTATTTAAAACTTTCTGTAAGCACAAGCAAAACAAACAGATATCAAAAGGCTATCTCATCGTTAAAACTTGCAGATATTTATTTTTCAATACCTGAATATGATTTAGCACAAGCATATTATGATAGCACAATGCAATTTTTGCCTAAAACATATCCTGATTATAAAAGGCTAAAAACTAAAACTGAAATTTTAACAAATCTTGTGATAAATCTTAAGGTTGTTAAAACACAGGATAGTTTGCAAATGCTTGCAAAAATGCCTGAATCTGAAAGAAATAAAATTATTGATAAAATTATTCTTGAGAAACGAAAAGAGGAAATAAGAAAACTTGAAGAAACGCGATTAAAACAGGAAAACATTTCTATGTTTGGCCCTGAAAATAAAGTAAAAGGTTCCCCTGGAGCCGCTACAGGAGGAGGCTGGTATTTTTATAATTCTTCTGCATTAAGCTTTGGATATTCAGAATTTAAGAAAAAATGGGGGAATCGTAAATTAGAAGACAATTGGCGATTAAAAAATAAACGAATTATTGCTTTTAACAAGCCTGAAGAGGAGAATGATTCAGAAGCATTAGATTCTATTACTTCTGATAGTGTTAGAGCAAATTATTCTATTATCAAAAACAGAAAAAAATATCTTGAAAATATTCCTTTATCTGAAGATAAATTAAAAATATCAAATGATAAAATTGCAGAAGCCTTATTTAAATTAGGATTTATTTATATTGATGACCTCAATGAAATTAATAAATCAATTGATATGCTTGAAACATTATTAGACAGATTTCCTAATGATACTGTTCATGCTTTAAGGACATATTATAAATTGTATAAAATGTATGGAGAATTGCCTGATCAGGAGAAAAGAAGCTTTTATAAAAATTTAATTCTATCGAAATATCCTGATAGCAATTATGCAAAATATATTCTTGACCCTGATTATTATAAAAAATTAGAATCAAAAAATCAGAAAATAGCAGATTTATATAAGGAAACATATAATGCTTTTAAACGTCAACAATATAATATGGTATTAATATATTGTGATGATGCTATGTTGAATTATAAAAAAAATAAATTAATTTCTAAATTTGAATATTTAAGAGATTTGTCAATAGGAAAACTAACAACTGTTGATTCTCTCGGCATTCTATTGAAAAATTTTGTAAAAAAATATCCTAAAGAAGAGGTTACTCCTTTAGCAAAAAATATACTTTTATATCTTTACGGTGATAAACAAGATGAAAAAGAAAAAAATAATAAGGAAAAAACAGAGGAAGAGATTTTCCCTTATACATTTGAACCCGAAAGTATTCATTTTTGTGTGTTAATTGTTAATTCAAGAAATGTTAATACTAATGCCGTTAAAATAAAAACTTCCGATTATAATTATAAATATAATAAACTGGATAATTTAACAATAAGTAGTGTTATTCTTAATAATAAATGGCAGATAATAAATATTAGCAGTTTTAAAAATTCTGCTAAAGCTTTTGATTATTATAATGCATTTAAAGATAATGAATATGTATTTTCAGATGTTAAAAAAGATGATTATAAAATATTTATTGTATCAAAAAATAATTATAAAATATTATATAAAGACAAGAATATAGAACAATATAAAAGGTTTTTTGATAAAGTTTATTTATCAGAAAAAGAATAAATTATTTAATTTTATAAAGAATATATTATGGGAAAAGTTAAAGAAACTGAGCCTTCATCAGTAAATTTATTAGGAGTAGGTACAAAAATTAAAGGCGATATAAACACTAATGGTGATTTTAGAGTTGACGGTGCATTAATTGGCACTATCATAACAAAAGGTAAAATTATTGTAGGCGAATCAGGAAGTATCGAAGGCGAAATAAAATGTAAAAATGCTGATATTTCGGGCGTTATAAAAGCTAAAATTACTGTAGCTGAACTTTTGACATTAAAATCCAGCTCAAAATTTTCAGGTGAAGTATATACAAATAAAATTGCAATAGAACCGGGAGCTAATTTTTCAGGCTCTTGTAATATGGATGATGTTAATAATGGTTCCGTTATTAAAATGCAGGAAAAGAAAAATTAATTATTTCAAATAATTTAAAATCAAGACTTTATTTATGCTGAAATTAATATTTTAGTATAGATATTTATTTTTAACGGTTATATGACAAAACAAGATAATAATATTAACGGTTACAGAAAAATTGACAGTTATAATAATAACAAAAGTGCGTTGCTTGCAGAGCATTATCTCGAAGTATTAAAAATTATTGGAGAGAACCCTGAAAGAGAAGGTTTACTGAAAACACCTATGAGAGTTGCTAAGGCAATACAATTTTTAACACAGGGTTATGATGTTAACCCTTCTGAAATTTTATTAACTGCCCGATTTAGAGAAGATTATAAGCAAATGGTTATTGTAAAGGATATAGAATTATATTCTCTTTGCGAGCATCATATGTTGCCATTTATTGGTAAAGCTCATATCGCTTACATCCCTAATAAATATATTGTAGGATTGAGTAAAATACCGAGAGTTGTTGATGTTTTTGCGAGACGTTTGCAAATTCAGGAGCGTTTAACAACACAAATTAAAAACTGTATCCAAAATGCATTAGACCCTCTCGGAGTAGCTGTAGTTATTGAAGCCCAGCATTTATGTATGCAAATCAGAGGAGTGCAAAAACAAAATTCTGTTACAACTACTTCTGATTTTACAGGAGTATTCCTTAAATCCGAGAAAACCCGTGCCGAGTTCATGAATCTTATCGGAGCAAAATTACACTAAGATTTAGAAAAAATAGTTATAATAAAATTTTCTAAAATAATACTTAAATTATGTTTTCAATAAATAATAATGTAGCTAAACAAGAAGAGTTTTCACAAGTAAGTCTTGAAAAGACCTTTATGTCAAAAGTGTTTTTATGGATGGGTTTAGCATTAGCTATCACAGCTTTTACAGCATATTATTTTATCTCATCACCTGAATTAATAGGTATGTTGATAAACAAAAACGGTTTAAGCGGCTTAGGCATATTTGTTGCTTTTTCGCCATTTATTTTTGCTTTATTAATGACTTTTGGGTTTAGGCGTTTTTCTGTAAATGTTTTAATGTTGTTGTATGGTGTTTTCTCAGTATTAATGGGAATGAGTCTGAGTTTTATCCTGCTTGTTTACACATCAAGCACTGTGTATACTACTTTTGCTGTTACTTCTCTTATGTTTGGTGTAATGGCTGTAGCCGGTTATACAACCAAAATTGACTTAACAAAATTCGGCTCATTAATGTTTATGGGTTTAATTGGTATAATAATAGCAAGTATTGCCAATTTTTTTATGAATAGCAGTTCTTTAGAATATGTTATCAGCTTTATTGGAGTTGTTGTATTTACAGGTCTTACTGCTTATGATGTTCAAAAATTAAAAAAAATAGGAGCAGGAATAGGATATGAAAATGAATTGCATAAAAAATTAATTATTTTAAGTGCATTTACTTTATATCTTGATTTTATAAATTTATTTTTATTTTTGCTGCGTTTTTTAGGAAATAGAAGATAATATTAAAAATATTTTTAATATTAATTAAAAAAATAATTAGAAATGAAAGCTTATATTTTTCCTGGTCAGGGAGCACAATTTGTTGGAATGGGTAATGATTTATATGAAAAATTTCCTTTGGCAAAGGATTTATTTGAAAAAGCTAATGAAATACTTGGTTTTCGTATTACTGATGTAATGTTTAATGGTACTGAAGATGATTTAAAACAAACAAAAGTAACACAGCCTGCAATATTTATACATTCAGTAATATTATCACAGGTTTTAAAAGATAAATTTAACCCTGATATGGTAGCAGGGCATTCTCTTGGAGAGTTTTCAGCTTTAGTAGCAAATAAAAGTTTGAGCTTTAAAGATGGATTACGTTTAGTATCCAAAAGAGCTTATGCTATGCAAAAAGCCTGTGAAAATCAACCTTCAACAATGGCTGCTATTGTGGGCTTGCAGGATGATATTGTGGAAGGTATTTGTGATTCTATTGATGATATTGTTGTAGTTGCTAATTATAATACAAAAGGTCAAATTGTAATTTCAGGCTCTGTTAAAGGTGTTGAAACTGCTATTCCCGAGTTGAAAAAAGCCGGTGCAAAATTAGCTATACCTTTAAAAGTTGGTGGCGCTTTTCATTCTCCTCTCATGGAACCTGCAAGAGTTGAACTCGCTAAAGCTATTGAATCTACTCCTTTTAAAGAACCAATATGTTCTATCTATCAAAATGTTACAGGACAACCTGTCGCAAATCCTGATATTATTAAAAGCAATTTGATCGCTCAGCTTACTTCTCCTGTCAGATGGACTGAAACGATGAATAATATGATTGGTGATGGTGCTGAAGTTTTTGTTGAAGTTGGACCGGGAAATGTTCTGCAAGGTCTAATGAAAAGATTTAACAGAAATATTAAATCGTACAGCGCTACCGAAGATTTAATCTAAATTATTATTTCTTGAGTTCTGATGATAAAATATCGAATTTGAAAAAAATACTTATTAAACATTGAATAAGTGTTTTTTATAAAGAAGAATTCAATAATTTTTTTGACTTTAGTATTTTTTTCAGATATTTTTCATTTAAAGCTTTTTCAATAGAATTAAGATAATTGATATTATGTGTGTCAGTGCCTAAAAAGCTAACCATATTATTATCAATTAATTTTTTAGCTGTTTTTATTACTCCGTAATTTTGATAATAACCTCCTAATGAAGGTATATTAATTTGCAGATAAACACCTCTGTCAATTAAGTCCTTGTATCTGTCAAAATTATTATGCCAGTATGAATATCTTTCAGGATGAGCTAAGATTATTTTATAACCATCTATTTGCAGGTCGAAAATAATTTCATAAAGATTAGGTGGAGGAGAAAAAAAAGAAAGTTCTACAAGCAAAAAATTATCATTAAATGTTAATAACCGCCCTGATTTATATTTTTCCATAAATTTATCGTCAATAAGATATTCTGCAGCGGCTTCCAAAGTTATTGGAATTTTTTCTTTTTCAACAGCTTGTCTTAAGGCATCCAGGCCTGTAAGTATTATCCCGGGAGTATTTTTAAAAAAATCTCCCTGTATATGTGGAGTGATAATAAGTTTTGAAAAACCAAGTTTATGCAGGGTATAAATCAAATTAAGAGATTCATCTGTAGAGCCTGACCCGTCATCTATACCTGGTATTAGATGAGAGTGCATATCTGTTTTTAAAATTGACAGATATGGTAATCCGGGTTTTTTTTTATTTAAGATGCTCATTTAAAAAATTATCTTTTAACATATTGCTCATTATAATATTTTTGATAATCACCTGATGTAATATTTTCCATCCACTCTTCATTTTCGAGATACCAGCCAACGGTTTTTTCTAAACCTTGAGCAAAATTAACTGATGGCTTCCACCCTAATTCTTTTTGTAGTTTCGATGAGTCAATAGCATAACGTAAGTCATGTCCTGCTCTGTCTTTTACAAAAGTTATCAGTTTTTCGGAGGTGCCGGTTTTACGACCTAATTTTTTATCCGTTATCTGACATAATAATTTTATCAGGTCAATATTTTTCCATTCGTTATTGCCGCCAATATTATAAGTTTCAGCAATTCTTCCTTTGTGAAAAATAAGGTCAATAGCATTAGCATGATCATTAACAAATAGCCAGTCTCTGATGTTTTCGCCTTTTCCGTATACAGGAATAGGTTTATTATGTTTAATATTGTTAATGCAAAGAGGTATTAATTTTTCAGGAAACTGATATCCACCATAATTATTTGAACAATTTGAAATTATTGTAGGTAATTTAAAAGTATCGTGATAAGCTCTTACTAAATGGTCGGAGCTGGCTTTGGAAGCAGAGTATGGACTATGTGGATCATATTTTGTTTCTTCTGTAAAAATCCCTTCTTCTCCGAGTGAACCATAAACCTCATCTGTAGAAATATGATAAAAGCGTTTGTCTTTAAAATTGTCTTTCCAAATAAATTTAGCAGCATTCAACAGGTTTACAGTCCCAATAATATTAGTATAGATAAACTCAGTTGGATGAGAAATTGAGCGATCAACATGCGATTCAGCAGCGAGATGGATAATTCCGTCAAATAAATATTTTTTAAATAATCCTGTGATAAAATTTTCATCTACAATATCGCCTTTTACAAATTCATAATTAGATTTATTCTCAATATCTTTTAAATTTGCAAGATTACCTGCATAAGTCAGTTTATCTAAATTTACAATTTTATAATCAGGATATTTGTTTACGAAAAGTCTGACAACGTGCGAGCCTATAAAACCTGCGCCACCTGTGATAAGAATAATTTTTTTATAGTTTTTCATATGTTTATGTTTTTGTTGTTAGTTCATTATTAAGTACTTATCTTATAAAAATTTTATTAGTAATATTAAAAAATCAGATATTATACTACTAAAAGGAATTTTTTTTCTAATTTCTAATTTCCGGTTTCAAATTTTAAAATATAATCATTCCCTTTCTTGCCCTGTAATTTACCCTGTGGCAAAGTGTATAAAGGTGAAATGTACAGGGTGTATCCAAATTAAATCTAAAATCTAAAATCATAAATCTAAAATCTATAATGTTTTATAAGTTAAAGATTATTTTTTTTATTGTAAGCTTTCTCCCAGTTCCATGCTGATAAAGTCATTTCATCAAGGCTCTTTTTGGCTTTCCATCCAAGTTCATTATTAGCATAATCAGCATTAGCCCATACTTTTTCAACATCACCAGGTCTGCGTTCTACTATTTTATATTTTAATTTTACTCCCGATACTTTTTCAAAAGATTTTATCACCTCAAGAACAGAATAGCCCTTGCCTGTTCCAAGATTAAAAATTTCAAAATTTGACTTGCCTTTGTTATTCAACATTCTGTCAACAGCTATACAATGAGCCTGTGCAAGATCAACAACATGGATATAATCCCTGATACATGTTCCGTCAGGAGTATTATAATCGTTACCAAATACTCTTAAAAATTCACGTTTTCCAATAGCTGTTTGAGTAATAAATGGCATTAAATTATTTGGAACTCCAAGAGGTAACTCACCTATTAAAGCAGTTTCATGTGCTCCTATGGGATTGAAATATCTTAATGCAATTGAATTAATATTTTTTGTTGAGATAGTGGTATCTCGTATTATTTCTTCTGCTATTTGTTTTGTATTGCCATAAGGACTGAAAGCTTCTTTTATGGGTGAATTTTCTGAAACAGGTAATTTGTCAGGTTGCCCGTAAACAGTGCATGAAGATGAAAAAACAATGTTTCTGATATTAAATTCTTTCATACAATTAAGAATGTTTATCAAAGAGAAAAGGTTGTTTCTATAATATTTCAAAGGTTTTTCAACTGATTCACCAACAGCTTTGTATGCTGCAAAATGTATTATTGCTGCTATGTCTTTATTACTCTCAAAAAATTTATACGTGTTTTCAGTTTCGCTAAAATCCAGTTTTATAAATTCAGGTCTTTTACCTGTTATTTTTTCTATTGAGTCAACAACATCAATATGAGAATTTGAGAGATTATCTGCAATTATTACATCATAACCTTTATTTTGTAGTTCAACAACTGTATGAGAGCCTATATATCCTGTGCCACCTGTTACTAATATTTTCATATATTTATTTTTTAATTGTTTCCCTTGCTTGCCCAAATTAAATCTAAATTCTAAAATTTTATTATTTCCCCTATTTATTTCAAATATTTTTATAAAGATAATTATTTTTTTGTTAATAATTTTTTGTCTCTTAATGAATAAATTCTTTCAATAATATCAACAATTTTAAGACCTTCCAAAGCATTTGTAGTAATAGAAGATTTGCCTTTAAGAGTGTCAATAACATTTTGAATAACATAACAATGATTGGCAGCAGAGCCTTTATAATCGCCATAGTCGTTAGGGGGATTGCTTTCCTCCAAAACAGGCATTTCATAATCTTTAATATTACAATAAACTACTTCGTTCATATACTGTCCTGCAACTTTAACAGTACCTTTTGAGCCAATAATTGTAATGCTGCTTTCCAGATTATTATTCCAGACAGATGTGGAATAATTTAAAGAGCCCATACCGCCACCATTAACAAAATTAAAACTTACTGCTCCTGTATCCTCAAAGTCTGTAATATTTTTATGACTAAAATCTGCAAAGTTACCTTTGATATTAGTGATATCGCCAAACAACCAGTACATTATATCAATAAAGTGTGAAAATTGTGTATAAAGTGTGCCTCCGTCAAGTTTTTGATTTCCATGCCAGTCTCCTTTGCTATAATATCTCTCATCTCTGTTCCAGAAACAGTTTAACTCAACAAAAAATATATTGCCAAGTAATTGCTTTTCAATAATATCTTTTAACCAGATTGATGGTGGAGAATAACGGTTTTGCATTACAGTGAACACTTTTTTTGATACTTGTAATGATTTAAAAATTATTTTTTCAGCATCAGCTTTTATTATTGAAAGAGGTTTTTCACATACAATATTTTTTTTGTGTTCCAAAGCCTTAATAGAATGCTCGGCATGTAAACCGTTAGGAGTACAAATATTTACAACGTCAAATTCCAGGTTAGACGAAAGTAAATCATCAATTGATGAGAAAAAAGGGACATCGTATTTTTCGATGTCAAGGTCTTCTTTTGGTTTAATATCGCAGACAGCAACAAGTTCAGCTTCGGGGTTTCTATTTATCATCTCTGCATGACGTTTTCCAATATGCCCGTAGCCTACAACAGCAAATTTTACTTTATCAGTAATTAATTCCATTTGGTTATATTTTTTTTACTGTATTATTTTTTAAAATATATTTTTCTTTTGATTCAGGACAAATAGCAATATTATTTTCATCAAAATTAAGTTTATGCCCGTATTCACTCATCCAGCCTGTTTGTTTTGCAGGATTACCAATTACCAAGGCATAATCGGGAACATTTTTAGTAACAACAGCACCTGCTCCTATAAAAGCATATCTCCCAATATTATGTCCGCATACTATTGTTGAATTTGCTCCTATTGTCGCTCCTTTTTTTACAATGGTTTTAGCATATTGTCCTCGTCTGTTAACAGCACTTCTTGGATTTATCACATTAGTGAAAACCATTGAAGGTCCAAGAAAAACATCATCTTCACAAATAACGCCTGTATATATTGATACATTGTTTTGTACTTTAACATTTTTTCCTAAAACAACATTTGGAGATACAACTACATTTTGCCCAATATTACATGATTCTCCGATTTTACATCCTGACATAATATGTGAGAAATGCCATATTTTAGTGCCCTTGCCAATTTCACAACCATTGTCAATAATAGCAGTTTCGTGGCAAAAATAATCCTTTTGTGTCATAACATTTTATTTATTAATAAATTCAAGAACTGAATCAGTAATATATTTTAGCTGTTCATTATCAAGCTCTGTATGCATTGGCAGAGAGACAACAGATTTACAAATTTCTTCAGCAACAGGGAAATCTCCATTTTTATATCTTGGGTCAATATATGCTTTTTGCATATGAAGAGGAACCGGATAATATATCATAGCAGGGATTCCTTTTGAATTTAAATGTTGTATCAATGCTTTGCGGTCAACATTTTTCAATAATAGTGTGTATTGATGAAAAACATGAGTTGTAAAAGCAGCTTTTACAGGGGTTTTAATTTTTGTATTATTTGCAAAAGCATTATTATAATAATTTGCTGCTCTGTTTCTTTCAGCACAGTAATAATCTAAATGTTTTAATTTAACATTAAGTATAGCTGCTTGGATGCTGTCTAAACGTGAGTTAACTCCGATATAGTCGTGATAATATCTTACAGTCATACCATGGTTAACAAAAGCACTAAGTTTTTCCGCTAATTTATCGTCATTAGTAAAGATAGCACCTCCATCGCCATAAGCGCCAAGATTTTTTGATGGGAAAAAAGATGTACAGCCTATATTACCTATTGCCCCTGCTTTCTTTTTTGTGCCATCATTAAAAATATAATCTGCTCCTATTGCCTGGCATGCATCTTCAATAACATATAAATTATATTTTCTGGCTATTTCCTGAATTTTTTCCATGTCAGCACACTGACCGAATAAATGAACCGGAACTATTGCTTTTGTTTTTGGAGTAATAGCTTTCTCAATAGCTTTTGGGTCAATGTTAAAAGTGTCTTTGTCAATATCAACCAAAACAGGTGTTAAACCCAAAATCGCAATAACTTCAGCAGTGGCAATAAACGTAAATGTTGTTGTGATAACTTCATCACCGGGTTTTAATCCTAAAGCCATCATTGACACTTGCAATGCGTCAGTGCCATTTCCACAAGTGATTACATGTTTTACATTTAAATATTCCTCAAGATTTTTTTGAAATTTTTTTACTGCAGGTCCATTAATGAATGCTGTGGAGTCAATTACTTCAAATATTGAATTATTTATTTCTTCTTTGATATGCTCATATTGACTTTTTAAGTCAACCATTCTTATCTCTTTCATACAAAATTATTTTAACTGTACAAAAGTATTTTAATTTGTGTGTATATCCAAAGAAAAAATATTATTATTATCTTTGTCAAAAAATATTTATACTTTAAATCTGCAAATTACTTCGTGGCGAAATTTTTAATGTACGTCAGTGTTGGCGTTGCACAGTGTAGAACATCGCAGACTTAGCCCTTGAAAGGTCTGAGCGAGCATATACAACAATGGCGTGCAGTCCGGCTTTGCATAAGATTTAGTTTGCGGATATAAGGTTATAGTATAATTTTGTTTTAAAATTTTTAATTAATGAAAATATTATTAAAATTATTATTAATATTTTTTTGTTTTATTAGCAGTAGCTTATTAGCACAGGAAAATAATTCATCAAAATTAACAGGGTTAATATTTGCTAATTATTCCTATGACATTCCCGGGGGAGATATGGCAGACAGGTATGGAAATAATTCCGGTGTTGGTGGTGGTTTTATGGTAAAAACAAAATCGAACTGGCTTTTTGGTTTTGACGGGAATTATCTTTTTGGTAATAATATTAAGAACAGCAATTCTATTTTACAGCGTATCTCTACAAAACAAGGCTTTATTATTGATGGTAATGGTATGTACGCTGAAATGTATATGTATGAAAGTGGTTTTTTAACATCTTTAAAGTTTGGAAAATTATTTCCTGTTTTTGGCTCTAACAAAAATTCAGGCTTGGTTTTTATTTCCAGTATTGGAATGTTAGAGCATAAAATAAGATTTGAACATAAAAATAATATTATTCCACAATTAAAAGATGATTATAAACGGGGTTATGATCATTTATCAAATGGTTTGTCAGTTTCAGAATTTATTGGGTATATGAGTTTAAGTGATAAAAAATTTGTTAATTTCTTTGTTGGTTTTGAATTTACTCAGGCATGGACTAAATGTCAAAGAAAATATGATTTTAATTTGATGCAGGAATATGATACTAAATATTTTGATTTACTTTCAGGATTTAAAATAGGCTGGATAATTCCTATTTATTCTAAATCTAATCAGAAGTATTATTACTATTAAAATTTTATTTTATTATGAGCCTATTATATAATTTTGGTATTCAACTGTATCATCTGTCAATATTAGTTGCAAGCATATTTAATAAAAAAGCCTCTTTAATGATTAAGGGCAGAAAAGGTTTGTTAAATAATATTAAATCACAAATAAATAAGAATGATAATATTATCTGGTTTCATTGTGCTTCTCTTGGCGAATTTGAACAAGGTCGTCCTTTAATTGAAAACATTAAAAAAAAATATCCTGACAAAAAAATATTATTGACTTTTTTCTCCCCCTCAGCTTATGAAATCAGAAAAAATTATTCTCAGGCTGATTATATTTTTTATCTCCCTTTTGACACAAAAAACAATGCTAAAAAATTTATTAAAATTGTTAATCCTAAAATTGCTATTTTCGTCAAATATGAATATTGGTTTAATTATATTTCGGAATTAAAAAAGAATAACGTCCCGTTATTTTTCACTTCTTCAATTTTTAATAAGAATAAATATTTTTTTAAATGGTATGGCTCATGGTCAAGAAAAAATTTAAAGAAAATTTCGGGATTTTTTGTCCAAAATCAAGAATCTAAAAAATTGCTTGAATCTATTGGCATTTCTAATGTCGTTGTTAGTGGTGATACCCGTTTCGACAGAGTTTACAAATTATCGCAAAATTGCGAAAGAAATCTTTTGATAGAAAAATTTGTTTCTGATAAAAGGGTTTTTATTGCAGGTAGCACCTGGCCTCCTGATGATGTTTTAATTGTTGACCTGATAAATTCAGGATTCGATAACATAAAATTTATTATTGCACCTCATGAAATAAATGATAATAAAATTGAGAACCTGATAAAAAGTTTGAAGCCTAAAACTCTTAAATATTCCGATGCAAATCTTCAAAATATTCAGTATGCTGATGTTTTGATTATTGATTGTATTGGAATTTTATCAAAATTATATCAATATTCTTCCATAGCATATATTGGTGGTGGGTTTGGCGTAAGTATTCATAATATTCAAGAGCCTGCCACTTTTGGTAATACTATAATTTTCGGTACTAATTATAAGGGGTTTCAGGAAGCTGTTGACCTTGTTGACCTTGGCGGTGCATTCCCAGTCGAAAACAGTAGACAGCTTATCAGTAAAACTAAAAAATTACTATCTGATAAAAAATTTTTAAAAACTTCTTCGGATATATGTTTAAATTATATAAAAAAGAAAACCGGTGCCACTGAATTAATCCTGTCAAAATTAGAAGATATTAATGCCTTTGATTTTTAATATTTAATGTTGTCTGTTATAAAATCCCTCTGCGATTTAAGTAGGTTAATGATATATAAAAGCATGTTTTTAGTTTCTTCGAGAATATTAAAATATAGTATACTGTTTCTTGTATTTACCTCTTCTTTTTTAATTCGTTTAATTTGATTTTTTCTAATTGTATTAATTAGTACAATAATGTTTTGTTGCTGATCTATAAGCTCCGATAGGTCGGTATATTTATTTTTCTTTACAATGGAAACCGAAAAGTTGATAAAATCTGTTATGAGATTATTTAGTTGAGTTAATTCCTCTTTTTGTGCTTTAATGATAGGTTTATGATTATTGTTAACATGTTCGAAAATAGGAGTTGAAATATAAGTTAAACAATGTGCAATTTCACGTAAATAATCTAATGTTTGAACAAAAAAATGTCCTGACTTAATTGACTCCTCATCTAAGTGTTTAAGTGTTTTATATAATTTGTTTTTATATTTTTTTGTTTTATTATTTATCTCTTCAACCTCTTTTACAAGTCTTTTAAGAGATTTATAATCATTATTAAAAAGCCCCTCTAAAACTAAATAATATAGCTTTGAGGTATTAAGAAGAATGCTTGTGATTTTTGAATTGCTTTTATCTATGCCTTCTTTTGTCTGAAGTGTGAAATCAAAGATATCTTCTTTTTCCAAATTTTCCTTTTTAATAGATTTTTTTTTGTAATTAGAATAACTTTTATAAATGTATATTATTCCTATAACAACGAGAATGCCAACAGAATAAATGCCTCCCCAATTAATAATATATGCCATAATAAATGATGCAAAAAATGCAATAAAAGCTGTAACAAACCAGCCGCTTATAACTGTAAGTACACCGGTTATTCTATAAACAGCACTGTCTCTATCCCAGGCTCTGTCGGATAGAGAAGTCCCCATTGCAACCATAAATGTAACATATGTAGTTGATAAAGGCAGTTTTAACGATGTTGCAAAGGAAATTATTATACTTGCAACAGTTAAATTTACAGATGCCCTGATTAAATCAAATGCAGGTACATTTTCAATGTCTTGGTTTGCTTTTAGACTGAATCTGTCAGAAATTTTTGTTTGAATTTTTTTTGGCGTTATTTTAATAATGGCATTATTAAAGTTGATTGCTCTTCTAACAATAAGACGTGAAAAACCTGTAGAGCCAAAACGTTCATCATCACTATTTTGTTTGCCTAAATTTACCTCTGTTTCTGTTACGTGTTTTGCTTTTCGTGATAATATTAAGGTGATAATCATAATAATTCCTGCTATTAAAAGAAGATAAGTATCTGAATGTACAGGATTTTTTAATGCTTCCATTGTCAATTGACCAGGGTCTGCACCGGGATTATGAATAAAAATTTTATATGATTCTAATCCTGCTAAAGGAACTCCAATAAAATTTACAAGATCATTACCTGCAAAAGCCATTGCCAGTGCAAAAGTGCCTGCTAATACTATTATTTTTGGAATATTTGCTTTAAATAACCATACTAATATTTGTAGTAGTATTGCCCATGCTATAAAACTGAAAAGCAAAATTTTATAAATATTATTATTTATGAATATCAACATATCTTTTGTGATAAAAGATGCACCTTTTAGCCCTTTTATCAGTATAAAATATGTGATGGCTGTAATAGCAAAACTCCCTATTATTGAACCTAAATATTTTAAAGGCTTCTTATAATTGAATGAAAATATTAATCTTGTAATATATTGAACTATTGCACCTAAGCTAAAAGCAATTACAATAGATAATAATATGCCTGAGATAATTACCAGTGCATTTCCTGAGTTAATATATTTGCTTAGATCTGATAAATTCCCATTATAGGAATGTATTTTTATTAATGACACTGCTACAGCAGAGCCTAATAGTTCAAATACAATTGAAACTGTAGTGGAAGTGGGAAGACCTATAGTGTTAAACGTATCTAAAAGTATAATATCTGTTAACATTACTGCAAGGAATATTATCATTATTTCGGAGAAATAAAACTGCTCTGGATGAAATATTCCTTTTCGTGCGACCTCCATCATGCCACTTGAAAAAATTGCACCCATTAGTATACCTGCGCTCGCTACTAATAGTATTACCCATTTTGGTGCAGCTTTTGATCCTATTGATGAATTTAAAAAGTTTACAGCATCATTACTTACGCCTACTATTAAATCTGATATTGCTAATGTAAATAATATTACTACAATAATTAAATAAATATTCATATTTTTTTTTTAGTTTTACTAATTATTTACAAAATTATACATTGATGAGATTAATATTGTTAATAGATAATTAATTTAGTATTAAATAATTGTTAAATTTAATTTTTTTTAAAATATTAATAATAAATATGCTTTTTTTTGTACTTGTAAGTTTGTTTTGAAAATTTTAAATTTGGACTTACTCCCAAATTTAAAATTTATGTTATTTAGTTTTTCTATAAAAATATAAATGAATTAACTACAAAAAAACACAAATAAATGAAAACAACATCTTTAAATAAATTAAATAAAACTGTAATATTGCTTTCTGTTTTTTTATTTGTTATATGTTGTTTGTTTATTTTTGTTAACCTGCTTCCTTTTAATAAAATATTAACTTTTAGTATCTCTACACCTATTTTTTTATTTTTAACTATTTTTTTGATAAACAAAATAAATTTTTATTATTTATCAAATAAGATTAAGCCTATCTATAAAATAATTACAGAATCAAAGGAAGAAGAAATAAATTTTTTAAAAAATAAGAGCAATATCATAGATAAAGCAAATAAAGATGTTTCAGAATGGGTGTTAAATAAAACAAGGGAAATTAAAAAATTAAAAGAATTAGAACAATATAGGAAAGAATTCCTTGGCAATGTGGCACATGAATTAAAAACTCCAATATTTAATATTCAGGGGTATATTTTAACTTTATTGGAAGGCGGTTTAGAAGATGAGTCTATTAATAAATTGTATCTTAAACGCACAATAAAAAGTGTCGAAAGAATGATATTAATAGTTGAAGATCTTGAAACAATATCAAAGCTGGAAACAAATGAATTGAAATTAAATATTCAAAAATTTGATATTATCAGTTTAAGTGAAGATATTTTTGAATCAATGCAAAAAAAAGCTATTAATAAGAATATCAGTTTAAAATTATATAAAAAAAATTTAAAGCCTATAATAGTTTTAGCTGACAAAAATTTAATTTTTCAGGTATTGATAAATTTAGTTGATAATGCTATTAAATACGGGCGTAAAAATGGAAAAGTTGTAATTGACTTTTTTGATATGGATGAAAATATTATTGTTGATGTTTCTGATGACGGTTATGGAATTGAACAAAAATATCTATCACGTATCTTTGAACGCTTTTTTAGAATAGAAAAAAGCAGATCGCGTGAAATGGGAGGAACAGGACTGGGATTATCTATTGTTAAACATATTATTGAAGCTCATAATCAATCAATAAATGTTAGAAGTACACCTAATATTGGTTCATCTTTTACTTTTACTTTACAAAAGTCTATTTAAATTATGAAAAATATTGGATATAAAATATTATTAGTAGATGACGAACAAGATGTAATTGAGTTTTTAAGCTATAATTTAAAAAAAGAAGGTTTTCTTGTTTATACTGCAAATAATGGAAAAGATGCTATTAAAATTGCTAATAAAATTTTACCGCATTTGATAATTTTAGATATAATGATGCCAGACATTGATGGTGTTGAAACTTGTGAGGAATTAAGAAAAATTCCTAAACTTAATAATACATTAATAGTATTTTTAACAGCTCGCGGTGAAGATTATTCTCAAATAGCAGGCTTCGATGCCGGCGCTGACGATTATATTACTAAACCTATAAAACCTAAAATATTGATAAGCAGGGTTAAGGCTCTTCTTAAACGAAATCCTGCATTTACCCCATCTGACATCTCTGTTAATGATAACATTATTAACAGAGGTGATATTATTATTGATAAAGAAAAGTATGAAGTCCTTGTTAAAAATAAAATAATAATTTTACCTAAAAAAGAATATGAACTTCTTTTACTATTAGTTTCCAAACAGGAAAAAGTCTTTACTCGTGATGAAATATACTCTTGTTTATGGGGAACTGATGTCATTGTCGGTGACAGAACTATTGATGTTTATATAAGAAAATTAAGAGAGAAAATAGGCGAAGAACATATTATTACTTTCAAAGGTATAGGCTATAAATTTATTTAGCGTCTGTCTATAAAATCTATCATATTAATGAAATTTCAGATTTCTGTTCTAATCAAAAGTTAATCAATACAATATAATTCTCAAATTTAATTTTTTAGGTACTACCACGAATTTAGTGGAATATTGACAAATGCGAAAATGATAAAATGCTTAAATGCGAAAATACAAAAACAGTTCTGATACAAAAACAAAATGTTGTCTATAATATAATTGTTTTGAAACATTTATGCATTTAAGCATTATAAGTAAGCTGTTTGATAGAATCGCAGAAAAATTATTTTCCATTAAAATAACAGTAGAACCATTTTTTAAATTGTTATAACATCACATTATTGGCAAACACTATTTAGTCCATAAATCCGCAGGCTTTTTTATGCCACAAATTTTAAATTAATATTAATTCACCTAATCCGATTAATTCCTAATGTAGCAATGCTATAAACAAATTGATTTAAGAACACCAATTATCGATTTTTGATTTTAGAAGTAATGATGAGTAATGAATTACTAAATATCAGAACTCCTGATTCATAGTAAAATTGACTATCGCAAAAAAAACAACCCCACCGTAATTATTATATGCAACAGATGATAATCAAGGTTTTGGACTTTTCTAATTGTTATTATTACGATAATTGCGACAATGAATTTTACGAAAACAAGTATTGTAAATCTCTAATAATCAAAATACGGGTCAGGATGTCTGAAACTTAAAAGACAGAATCCTGAATTAATCTGACGACTATATGAAAAGCTAATATCTTGCTGCGCTTTATTTACAAAATTAAAATTTTTTTTGTTGTGGATAACCTGAATTAGTTTATAGCAAACCTACGAATAATTCAGACTAAACTATGAGCTATTATACTTTAAGCAGGTGATTTAAAGATAGTAATTTTAATATTGATTTTTTTAGTTTTTTTTTATTATACACTCTTTTTTAATGCTTTACAGCATTTTTTTTTGTTATTTCAATTTTTTAAAAAATTTAACAATAACTTAATTCAAGCTTAAAATATATTTTATTATCAAAGAATATTTTTGTGCTATTAATAATTAAAACTTATAAAATTATGAAAAAGAAAAATTTAAAATTTTTAGCATTGTTTTTTGCAGCATTATTTTTTGCTTTCACCTCTTGTGATAAAAAAGATGACCCTAATGAGCCACCGGTACCGGAAATTCAGGATACTGAGTACAAAGAAACGTATTTGATTGAAGATAATGATACTATTGAGACAATAGTAACAATAAAAGACTATGGTAAAGGTACAGGTACTATTACTTTTACTCACGATAAAACATGGGTTGCAAATGGTTTAGTTTTTGTTAACCAAGGTGATATTTTAACTATTGAACCGGGTACTATTTTGAAGGGTAAATCAGGACAGGGTGAGAATGCCAGTGCATTTATTGTCGCACGCGGAGCCAAAATTATTGCTGAAGGAACAGCCGATAACCCAATAATTTTTACTGCTGAAGCTGATGGTATCAGATATAATAAGATTCTTTCAAAAGTTGTTTTTGCTGATAATTTGCCTACTCTCACAAGAGGTCTTTGGGGCGGGCTTATTCTTTTAGGCAGAACTTCTTCTAATAATCCTAGTGTTGATAAATCTATTGAAGGAATACCTACTACTGAAATTAGAGGCTTATATGGTGGAAATGATGATTATGATAATTCAGGTATTTTAAAATATGTCTCTATACGTTATGGTGGAACAGATATTGGAGAAGGCAACGAAATAAATGGTTTGACTTTGGGATGTGTTGGTAGCGGTACTATTATTGATTATGTTGAAGTTATTGCTAATAAAGATGATGGCTTTGAATGGTTTGGAGGTACTGTACGATGTTCCCATTTGATTTCGGCTTTTAATGGAGACGATTGTTTTGATTATGATGAAAGTTTTAGAGGCTATGGCCAATTTTGGTTTGCTGTTCAGGGCACTGATAATGGTGACAGAATTGGAGAACATGATGGCGGACCTAAAGATAATGAGTTTGGAGAACCTTATTCAATTCCTCTTATTTATAATGTAACTTATATTGGTCGTGGCTCTGACGCAGGTAAACGTTTAATAACTTTTAGAGATAATGCAGGCGGTAAATATGCTAACTCAATTTTTGTCAATCAGGCTAAAGGTGTTGATATTGAATGGTTAAATGGTAGCGATAACAGCTATTTACAATGGAAAAATGGTAACCTTGAAGTCAAAAATAATATATTTTGGCAAGTAGCCGAAGGAACTGCTCAAAGTATTTTTAAACTAAGTGGAGATGATGGTTATGAACCTGATATTTTATCTGATTGGCAAAATTATTTTACTATTGCAAATAATGTTGTTTACAACCCAGGTATATCTTTTGAAATAAATAGTTCAGGAGGTTTAAATCCTGTACCTTCAAATGATGTCTCCGATAATTTAGCCGTGTACCCGTCAGATTTTCAAAATGTTGATTATAAAGGCGCTTTTAACCCAAATGCTGATAATTGGGCTAAGGGTTGGACTTTACTTGATCATGCAGGTTTTTTAGATTAGTATTTAATTCTTTTATTAAAATATGAATAAATTCTTTTTTTTTATAATTATCCTGTTAAAAATAGAAGTTTTATCTCTTGCGCAGAATGCCGTATTAACAGGAAAAATTATTGATAAAAGCACAGGCGAAGAATTAATAGGTGCCACAGTTGTTATTGTTGGCACTTATAATGGTGGGGCAAGTGATTTTGACGGAAATTATCTTATTGAAAAAATTAAACCAAATATTTATGATGTAAAATGTTCTTTTATTTCATATGAAACCAAAATAATAAAAAATATTAAAATTAAATCCAATGAAACTAATATTCTGAATTTTAGCCTTAATCCTGTTAGTATCAAACTTGATGAGGTTGTTATAAGAGCAAAAGCTACGAGAAATAGTGAAATATCAATATTAATGATGCAAAAAAAAACTTTTAATATTATTGATGGAATATCTTCTCAGCAAATTTCCAAAACCGGTGATAATAATGCAGCTTCTGCTTTAAAAAGAATAACAGGCATATCTGTGGGACAAGGAAAATATGTTTATGTCAGAGGTTTAGGTGACAGGTATAACAAATCAGCTCTTAACGGAGCTGAAATACCTAGTTTAGATCCGGAAAGAAATTCTGTTCAAATGGATTTATTCCCTTCTAATATTATTGATAATATTATTGTGAAAAAAACTTTTACACCTGATTTGCCAGGTAATTTTTCAGGTGGGTATATTAATGTTGTTACTAAAGATTTTCCTGAAAAGTTTACCTTAAAATTTTCCTCCTCTCTCGGATATAATACAAATTCAAGCTTAAATAAAAATTTTCTGACTTGTGAAGGAGAAAAACTTGGCTTTTTGAAATTCGATAATGTCTTACATGATATTCCTTCTATTGCTAATAATGATATCCCGGAGTTATATGTTGACAATGACAGACTTGATAGCATAACCCGCTCTTTTAATAATAACTGGGCACTTAAAAAAAAATATTCTTTTTTAAATAATAGTTATTCTTTATCTTTTGGAAATCAAATAAAATTTTTAGGTAAGCCTTTAGGTTATATTGCGGGATTTAATTATAGAAAAAAATATTCTTATTATAATGATGGTGTTGAAAGCAGATATAGATTAATAGGCAGCAATTCCAATAATTTAAATAATGAATCATATTATAATGACACAAAAGGAAAAACTGGTATATTATGGGGTTTGTTATTAAATATAAGTTATAAAATGTCTGATAATAATAATATTGGTTTTAATTATATTAAAAATCAAGATATTAATTCTTCAGCTCGATATATGATCGGGGAAGTTGCTTCTGATGGGACTGGTAGATTTAGAGAAACAAGGTCGTTAAAATCCGTTAAAAGAACTTTTAACTCGTTGCAGTTAAAAGGGAAACATTATTTAGAAAATTTTGCATATTTAAAAATCAATTGGATTTGCTCTTATACTTTATCTTCTCAGCTTGAGCCTGATTTGCGATTTTTTACAAATAGTTATTATCCTGATAAAATAGGCGAAAAAGCATATTCTATCAATACTTCCGAATATTCTGACCCTACACGTTATTATAGAAATATGAACGAATATAATTTTAATTATAAAATTGATTTTAATTTACCATTTAATTATTTTGGAAATAAGTCAGATTTAAAATTTGGAGCTTTATATATTTATAAAAATCGTAATTTTGACGAAAAAAAATTTAGCTTTACTTCTCAACAACCAGAAATGTATTCAGGAAATATTAATAATTATTTTGTTGATAATAATATTGGTAAGGCAGGCATAAACACTGTTACGGGACTTTACGGTATTTATGTGCAAAATTCTGTTGATGAGGATAAAACAAACAGCTATAATGCTAATCAATCTGTTATTTCTACTTATATTATGGTAAATATTCCATTATCAAATAAATTAAATATCATTGCAGGTGCAAGACTTGAAACAACAGATATTAATTGTGAAAGTAAAAATCCGAGCAAAAAGAAAGGCAATATTGACAACAAGAAAGATTTGCTGCCTGCATTAAATATTAATTATAAAATCAATAAAAAGTCAAATCTCAGAGCAGCAATTACCAGAACTATTGCTCGTCCTTCTTTTCGGGAATTAGCACCTTATGCTTCTTTCAATTTTCAGGGAGATTATGTTAATGTTGGTAATGCAGATTTAAAAAGAACTGTTATTAATAATATTGATTTAAGATGGGAATGTTTTCTCAAACCATCTGAAATAATTGCAATAAGTGCTTTTTATAAAAATTTTATCAATCCTATTGAGCGTACTTTTAATCCTGAAGCAGGTAATGATGAATTGACCTGGAGAAATGTTGATAATGCAAATCTCCTTGGTATTGAAGCTGAGTTTAGAAAAAAACTTGATTTTATTGATGCTTTAAAAAATTACAGAATAGGTGCTAATATTACTTTTGTTAAATCGTATGTTAACCTTGACCAAAAAGAATTAAACGTTATTCATGCTACAGAACCGGATTATCCTGAAACAAGAGTTATGTATGGGCAATCACCTTATGTTGTTAATGCCATATTAAGCTATGTAAATGATACTTTGAATTTAAAAGCTAACATAAGTTATAATATTACGGGCAAAAGGCTGATATCTGTTATTTTAGGCGGAACACCAAATGTATATGAAGAACCTTATGGTTCATTAAATTTTAATGTCTCAAAAAATATTGGTAAAAATTGTATGCTTAAGTTATCTGCTGATAATTTGCTTAACAAAAAATTAAAAAAATCGTATACAAGATGGAATGAAAATTCTACATGGAAAAACAATAAGTATTTGTTCTCATCTTATAATAAAGGCAGAACTTTTTCTTTAAAATTTATTTATACTTTAAATTAATTATTATATGAAACGATATTTTATTTTAATAATCTTATTATTTTGTGTTAAAATAATTTTTTGTCAAAGTTTAGAATATAAAAATGGACATTATTACAAGGATAATATGCTTTATACAGGTAAGCATATAGAATATTATGATAATGGAAATAAAAAAATTGAACTAAATATTAAAAATGGTATTGAGAATGGCTTAGTAATTTTATATTATAAAAATGGTATGAAAAAAGAACAGCATTCCTATAAAAATGGCAAAAAAGATGGGTTGTGGATAAATTGGAATGAACAGGGGTGTAAAGTTGCTGAAGCCAGGTATAAGGATGATTTTAAAAATGGCTATTGGTATGTATGGAGCGACAAAGGTGTAAAACTTTATGAAATGTATTATCTTGAAGGCAAAAAATCGGGAACATGGATAATGTGGGATAAACAAGGGAATTTTATTAATAAACGAAAATATTAAATGTTGATTTTAGTATAAATGTGTCAAGTCTGATAAGGTGCATAATGATATTTTATAAATAATAAACTACTTATAATCACTAACGATAAATTCAGATTTTCTGATCCAACAAGAAAAACATTTGACACCTGAAAAATTAGATAAAAATTTTAATATATTGACACTTAACACTTAAGCTAATTTTTTTATTTTTTTTATATTTTGATAATTTATTATCAAATCTGTTCCTGAAAAAAATCGTTTTAGTCTTGTTTAATTCTCTACATAATTAATATTTTATCTTCCCTTCGTGTTGCCTGATGATGTGACCAAATATTTAATCAATATGTGGTTTAATTCCCCGACCCTCAGGGTAGAAAATAAATATGTTTGCGAGGCAAACTCAATTTAATCTATGGCTCTGCCTCAAGGTAGTTTGATAATCCCTGTATTAAAGATATATAATGTATTAATTCTGTTTGTATTAAATTAATAGTCAGGAAAATTTTCCCGACTAAAAAAATATTGCCTGTGTTTTTTTATTTTGAGGGTTGTAGTTTGGTCTCAATAATTTTATTTTGGCATGAATTGATTTTAATATTTTCAATTAAACTTTTTTTGTAAGAAATATATGAACAAATGATGTTATATGTGCCTGATTCTAAATTTTTAAATTCAAAGTTTCCGTCAAAATCAGTATATACCTTTATGTCAGTCCCTTCAATACTTACTGATACTCCTGCTAATGCTTCACCTGTTTTTAAATCAGTAACCATCCCATTAATAGAAGCTCTGTTTTTGTTTTGACTGTCTTTTCTAATGTCTTTTAAATTTATTGCTAATGTTATGCCTGTTATACATAAGACCATTAATGATATTAATGCAAATTTTTTCATAAGTTTTGTTTTTTTTATCTGGTACAAATGTAAATCATTGATATATAACAAAGTTTAATATTATATTATTTAAATATTAATTTTATATTAAGATTTATTCTTGAAATTTTAAAACTATAGAATAAATTATAATTTTGCCATCTTATTAAATGTTTAATTTTTTATAATTATGAATGATATTATTAATAAAGTAAAAAGATTTGAAGCCAACGACAATTTGGTTTTTATTATTTCGTCTATAGACAATTTAAATAAAGATATTTTAACTGACGAGGAATATAATTACGTAAAGAAACAGATTGTTCTTTTTAAAAAAGATTTAGTATCTGTTAATAAATATGATAGATGGGTTTTTATTCAGCTTATCAATAATGAAAAAATAGAGAGAAATAAGTTGTTGGAAAAAACCCGTATCTACGGTAGTACATTAGTTGATTTATTAAATAAAAATAACATTAAAAAAATTACATTAATTGATAAATATTTTGAAACTGAAATAATTTCTGCTTATATCGAAGGCATTTATCTAGGGAATTATCAATTTTTAAAATATAAATCGAAGAGAGAAAAGATAAATACTTTAGAAAAGATTTTGGTTTTTTCTGATGAAATTTCCGATGATAAAATTTTTGAATTGAATAATGTTTTGCTTAGTGTATGCAAATGCAGAGACCTTATTAATGAACCTGTGATGTATTTAAATGCACAAATTTTTTCTGATGAGATAGTAAAAATGGGCGAAGAACTCAATGTAAAAGTTGAAGTTTTTAATAAAGAAAAAATTAAGGCTTTAAAAATGGGTGGTTTACTTGCAGTTAATAAAGGGAGCATCGACCCTCCTACTTTTACTGTTTTTGAGTGGAAACCTGACAATGCTGTAAACAAAAAACCTGTAGTATTAGTTGGCAAAGGTGTTGTTTTTGATACAGGCGGCATCAATATTAAAACAGGGAACTTTCTTGATGGTATGAAATGTGATATGTCAGGGGCTGCTGTTGTGGCTTGCTCATTGTATGCTATTGCCAAAGCAAAATTGCCTGTTTATGTCGTTGGTCTGATGCCTTGCACTGACAACAGACTTAATAATAATGCTTATGTCCCGGGTGATGTTATTACTATGCACAATGGTAAAACTGTTGAAATTGTTAATACAGATGCAGAAGGCCGAATGTTGCTTGCTGATGCTTTGTCGTATGCTGACAAATATAATCCTGAAGTTGTGATTGACATTGCTACTTTAACAGGTGCTGCCAGCAGAGCAATAGGAAAATACGGTATTGTTGCAATGAATTCTCATGCTGATAAAGAATTTGATAAATTAAAACAAACATCTTTTTTTGTTAATGAACGATTAGTAGAATTTCCTTTATGGGACGAGTATGATGAAGCAATAAAATCAGATATTGCTGATATAAAAAATCTTGGTGGTCCTGATGCCGGTGCTATTGTAGCTTGTAAATTTCTTGAGCATTTCACCGATTCACCTTTTATTCATCTCGATATTGCAGGCTCTGCTTTTCTTGATAAAAAATATAATTATTTCACTGCCGGAGGAACAGGCGTTGGTGTGAGACTCTTTTATTATTATCTTAAAGACTTTGCTTATAATAGTTAATAGATGATAAAATTTTTTTGATTTCAAACATTAAACAATAATGTTAATATTAACAATTATTAAATCAATTATTAGTATTTATTATATTTGTAAAAAATAAATAACGAAAATGAACAAACTTTCAGATAATAAATTAAAAGACAAAAAAAATAAAAAAATAATTGTTGGTATTACTCACGGCGATATCAACGGAATAGGATATGAAATTATATTAAAAACATTATCCAATCCTCAAATTATAGAATTATTTACTCCTGTTGTGTATGGCAATTCAAAGGTGACATCATATTACAGAAAAACACTCAAAATAAATGATTTTAGTTTTAATATAATTAAAAATGCGAGTACTATAAATCATAGGCGTTCAAATCTTATCAATTGTTATTTTAATAAGGAAATTAAAATTGAATCAGGAAAATCTACTTCATTAGCAGGAGAACTTTCTTATTTATCGCTTGAAGCTGCTGTTGATGATTTAAAGAAAAATTTAATTGATGTCTTGGTTACTGCACCTATTAATAAAAAAAATATTCAAGCCGGGGATTTTAATTTTCCCGGACATACAGAATATCTTTCTCAGAAATTTGATGCTGATAACACTTTAATGTTAATGGTCAATGAAGGGTTAAGAGTGGGTGTTGTTACAGGACATTTGCCCATTAAAGATGTTTCTTCTCATATTACACAGGATTTATTGTTAAAGAAGATAAATGTATTAAACGATTCGTTAATAAAAGATTTTGATATAATAAAACCCAGAATTGCTGTTTTAGGGTTAAATCCTCATGCTAGCGATGATGGTTTAATCGGTAATGAAGAAAATGATGTTATTATCCCTGCTATTAATAAAGCCTTTGATAATAATATTATTGTTTATGGCCCTTATCCTGCTGATGGTTTTTTTGGTTCCGGTGCATATAAAAAATTCGATGGTGTTTTAGCAATGTATCACGATCAGGGATTAATACCTTTTAAAACACTCTCTGATAAAAATGGTGTTAATTTTACAGCAGGCTTGCCTATTGTCAGAACATCACCAGGTCATGGTACTGCTTATGATATTGCAGGTAAAAATAAAGCTTATCCCGATTCTTTCAGACAGGCTATTTATCTTGCTTGTGATATTTATCGTAAACGTTTAGCTTATGAGCAAATGCACGAAAATGTTCTTAAGGAAGAAATACCGGAGTTCAATAATAATAAAAATAATTTAAAAAATAAAGAGCTGCAAGAACTTGAAAATGATAATTCGTAAATTTCTTTTGTCATTTTTTTATTGTCTTTAATATATGATGTTTAATTATTATAATATTTCGAAAATTGTAAAAATCATTAATGGTGAATTAATAAAAAAATCCGGGAAAAATAATATTATAAATTATATAATTATTGATAGCAGACGTTTGTTCTTTGCTAAAAATTCTATATTTTTTGCTTTAATTTCCAAAAGAAATAATGGTCATAAATATATTGATGAACTTTATAAAAACGGACTAAGAAATTTTGTTGTATCATCAGCACCGGATAATATTGACAAATATATTGACAGTAATTTTATACTTGTAAAAGACACTCTCGAAGCATTACAATCTTTGGGACAATGGCATAGAAAAAAATTCAATATTCCTGTTATAGGCATTACAGGCAGCAATGGTAAAACAATTATTAAAGAATGGCTCTACCAACTGATGTGTTTTGATAAAAATATTATCAGAAGTCCTAAGAGTTATAATTCTCAAATCGGCGTACCGCTTTCTGTGTGGCAGATGTGTCCTGATAATGATATTGCTGTTTTTGAAGCCGGAATTTCTATGCCCGGTGAAATGCAAAAACTTCAAAAAATTATCCTCCCTGATATTGGCATCTTTACTAATATTGGACATGCTCATGATGTTAATTTTAATAGCCTTTCTCAGAAAATTAATGAAAAACTAAAACTTTTTTCAAATGTTAAAACCATTATCTATTGTTCTGACCATAAAGAAATAAATAGTATTATTTCTGAAAATATTGAGTTTAAGAATAAAAAAATATTTTCATGGGGCAAATCCCCGAATTCTGAACTTATCATTAAAAAAATTATTAAAAATGATAATTCAACTTTAATAAAAGCATCTTATAAACTAAAAGAGATAGATATTAATATTCCTTTTATTGATAATGCTTCTATTGAAAATGCTATTCATTGTTGGGCTTTAATGCTATTGTTAGGATATGACAACGATATTATTGACAAAAGGATGAAATTGCTTACTCCAATTGCTATGCGTCTGGAATTAAAAGATGGTATAAACAATTGTTCTTTAATAAACGATTATTATAATTCTGATATAAATTCAATTAGTATAGCTCTTGATTTTTTGGATCAGCAAAACCAACACGTTAAAAAAACCATTATTATTTCGGATGTATTACAAAGTACAAGAAATGATGATGTGCTTTATGCTGACATTGCAAATTTACTTTTGAAGAAAAATGTAAAAAAAATTATTGGTATTGGTAAGGCTATAAAAAAACAAAGTGATAAATTTAAAATTGAAAAATATTTTTTTGAATCCACCGAAGAATTTTTAAATAAAATGTCTTTATCTTCTTTTAATAATGAAACAATATTATTAAAAGGAGCACGGCATTTTAAATTTGAACGTATCAGCAGACTATTACAAAAAAAAACTCACGAAACTGTCCTTGAAATAAACCTTGACTCATTAATACATAATTTAAATTTTTATAAATCTGCAATATCCCATAAAACAAAAATTATGGCTATGGTTAAGGCTTTTTCGTATGGTAGCGGTAGCTTTGAAATAGCTAATATTCTTCAGTTTTATCATATCGATTATCTTTGTGTGGCTTATGCCGATGAAGGTGTTGACCTAAGAAAATCAGGAATTACTGTGCCTATTATGGTTATGAATCCTGAAACTGACAGCATGGATTCTATCATAAAATATAATCTTGAACCTGAAATATACAATTTTAGAATTCTTAAACTCCTTAACGACAGTATTAAAAAAAATCTCTTGCCCGAAACTAAAGGTGTGAAAATTCATCTTAAACTTGACACTGGAATGCACCGCTTAGGGTTTGAAAAACATCAATTAAAAGAGCTTGTATCATTATTAAAAAATAGTAAACATATCTATGTTCAGTCAATTTTTTCTCACCTTGTTGGCAGCGATGATAAAAATTTAGATGATTTTACAAAACATCAAATTGACTTGTTTAAAGAAATGACCGATTATTTATTGCCTCATTTTAATCATAAAGTATTATTACATATTCTTAATTCTGCCGGAATAACACGATTCCCTGAAGCTCAATTTGATATGGTTAGATTAGGTATTGGCCTTTATGGCATTTCTCCTTTTAAAGAAGTTCAGAACAAATTAATAAAAGTAAGTACTTTAAAAACAGTAATATCCCAGATAAAATTTTTAAATGCTAACGAAAGTATTGGCTATAATAGAAATTATATTGCTAAAAAAAATATGAAAATTGCTGTTTTACCTGTCGGTTATGCTGATGGACTTAAAAGAAGCCTTAGTAAAACAGGATTTCACTTTTTGATAAATAATAAATTTGCTTATATTGTCGGCAATATTTGTATGGATATGTGCATGGTTGATATTACTGATATTGATGCTAAGGAAGGTGATGAGGTAATAGTTTTCGGTAAAGAAAATCAATCTATTAATTATATGGCAGATAAATTAGAGAGCATTCCTTATGAAGTTTTAACAAATATTTCCAGAAGAGTAAAAAGAATTTATTTTCAGGAGTAAATTTATTTTATGCTTTTAGAATTAAGCTAAAGGGGAAAGTTGAAAAATAATTATAACAATTTGTACCTTTTTCCGGGTAAAGTTTTTACTATACCTTTAAATTCAAGATTTAATAATAATGCTGAAACTTTACTCATAGAAAGTTTTGAATTAAGATAAATCCAGTCAATACCACAATCACTTTTCCCTTTTAAAAGCTCAACAATAATTTTTTCTTGAGGATTTAATTCTACAAATAATTTATTTTGTATAGATTTATTGTTTTTAATATTGTCATCCCAGCCCATAATATATTTTATATCATCAGCTGATTGTAGCAATGCAGCCCGGTTGGTTTTTATCAAATTATTACAACCATACGAAAGAGCATCGTTAATACGGCCTGGCACTGCAAAAACATCCCTGTTATATGAATTAGCAATATCAGCAGTAATTATAGCTCCGCTTTTTTTTCTTGCCTCTACAACTATTACTGCATCCGACATACCGGCAATTATTCTATTCCGTTTTGGAAAATTTTCTCTGTTTGGTATAGTCTTACTCATAAATTCTGTTATTAGACCTCCTTTTTCTATCATGCGTTTTGCTAATTCTCTGTTTTGATTAGGATAAATCTTATCTAATCCATGACCTAATATTCCTACAGTTTTCATTCCGTTGTCTAATGACGATTTATGTGCACATGCATCTATTCCATATGCCAGCCCGCTGATTATTAATATATCCTGATTTGAAAGACCTTTTATTATTTCTTCACATTTTTCTTTGCCGTATGATGTTGCATTACGTGACCCAACAACACTAATTATTTTTTTGATGTTTAAATCTGCATTGCCTTTGTAATAAAGCAGTATTGGGCTGTCAATACAATGATTTAATCGATGGGGATATTCATTGTCAGTATAAAACAAAACTTTAATATTGTTTTTTTCAATAAAAAGTATCTCCTTTTCAGCCTTTTTAAGTACATCCTGATGTACTATACTGTTGGCAAGTACATTGCCAATATTAGGAATCCTGCTTAGATTTGATTTTTTTTCCCTGAACACAGCTTCGGGACTGCCACAATAAGAAACTAATTTTTTCGCTGTAATATCTCCTACTAAAGGGATTAGACTTAGTGCTATTTTATATAACAATGTTTTATAGTTTTATTAATCAAAATTAAAAATTTTATTAATAAATTTGATGAAATTTTATAATAAGTTTTGGATAATAAAAGAAAAAATGTTTTAATATGCCCTTTAAACTGGGGATTGGGACACGCTACACGTTGTGTGCCTATTATTAAAAAATTTCTTGAGAAAGATTTTAACGTAATTATTGCTGCTGAAAAACGCCCGCTGCATTTTTTTAGTGAGGAATTTCCTGATATCAAAAATATTATATTCCCTGGTTTTGATGTTAAATATTCCAAAAGTAATACTCTAATATGGAAAATGTTATTTAATACCCCCGTATTTATTTTTAGTATTATCAAAGAGCATAAGACTCTAAAAAAAATTATAAAAAAATATAATATTGATATTGTTGTCTCAGATAATCGTTATGGATTATGGAACAAAAATGTCTTCTCAATTTTTATGACTCACCAGATAATTGTTAAATGTCCAAAGTTTTTTAAGTTTTTAGAATATATTTTTTATAAATTTAATAAGTTTAATATTTCAAAGTATAATGAATGTTGGATTCCTGATTATAAAAATAATGACAATAATTTATCAGGAGATTTATCTCACAAGTATAAACTTAAAGAAAATTGCTACTTTATTGGCCCTTTATCAAGATTTAACTCCTTTAAAAAAAATATTCCTAAAACAGATATTAAAAAAAAATATGATATCTTAGCCATACTTTCAGGTCCTGAACCTCAAAGGACAATTTTTCAGGAAAAAATTATTTCCCAATTAAAGACGACAAATCTCAAAGCTGTTATTGTTAAGGGTATAACTGAAAAACAGACTTTAAATGTTACTATAAAAAATATTAAAATATTTTCTCATCTTAACACTAATGATTTGCTGAAATACATTGGGCTGTCGAGAACAATTATCTGTCGTTCAGGATATTCAAGTATAATGGACATGGCTTGTCTTGGAAAAAAGGCAATTTTTATTCCTACTCCCGGACAAACTGAACAGGAATATCTTGCAAAGTATTTATCTGAAAAAAAATTATTTTATTTTCAGCTCCAAAAAAAATTAAATATTCTTCAAGCTGTGAAGAATTTTGATAAATATTCTGGTTTAAATGTGGAAAATAATATGCAGCTCTTGGATGAAAGAATAAAAAATTGTTTTTTTTAATATTAAAATTGTTAAATTTGTTTGTTTAATTTAAACTTAAAATTATGGTATTAGATTATATACATTGGAATGTAAATCCACAGATTTTTCATATAGGCAGTTTATCAGTACGTTGGTATGGTTTGTTGTTTGCTTTGGCATTTTATTTTGGATACATTATCATTAAAAAAATGTTTGAAAAGGAAAAGATACCTGCAAAACTTCTCGACAGTCTGTTAATTTATATGTTTTTAGGTACTATCATCGGTGCTCGTTTAGGACATTGTTTGTTTTATGAACCTCATTATTATTTAAGTAATCCAATAAAATTTTTAGAAGTATGGGAGGGAGGTCTTGCAAGTCATGGTGCTGCTATTGGCATTTTATTGGCTTTATATTTGTTTTCACGAAAATACAAAATGCCTTATTTTTGGATATTAGACAGAATTGTTGTTGTGGTTGCTTTGGCCGGTGTCTTAATCAGAACGGGGAATTTGATGAATTCAGAAATCTTTGGAATCCAAACTAGTCTTCCTTGGGCTTTTATTTTCGACAGAGTCAGCCCCAACATACCACGTCATCCAACACAAATCTATGAAGCTCTCGCTTATTTGTTTATTTTTATTTTCCTTATAAAACATTATTATAAAAAAAACGGGGCACCAAAACAGGGTTTTTTGTTTGCCATGTTTTTGATTCTGATTTTTACTGCCAGATTTTTTATTGAGTATTTAAAAGTTGTTCAGGTTAATTTTGAAAATAATTATATTCTTAACTTAGGACAGGCTCTTAGCATACCTTTTATTGCTATTGGCTTTTTAATTTTGATAGTTATTAATAAAAAGAAAAAGACAATTCAAAAAAATCTTTAAATTAAAAAATAAGTTATGTTTAAAAAAGGAAATTTAATAGATATAGGTTTTATAATATTAATTTCTATTGTTTTATTTCTGATTAATAATTTTGGAAATACTGACAATTTATTTAAATATTCTTTTATTGCCTTACTGATAGCTTATTATGCAGGTCGTTATGCAACAATAATTTCATTTAAAATTGAACATAAAAAAAATAGCATAAAACATTAGGTTTATGCTATTTTAATATTCTTTTAAATAAAAAAATTATTGTTTTTTTTCTGAAGTAATTGGTCTAATACTTAAAATAAAAAGCATAAATAATATTACCAATAATAATGGAGACCAATGATTTAGTATTTTTGTTGTAATATTTAATTCTGTAAGGCTGATAGTCTCTGAATTGTTTGAAACAATATTACTTTCTTGAACGGTTTTGTGTGGTGTGATAAGATTTTTTAAACTTGAGTTGTCGCTTTTTACGTTAAAAGATATTAGCAAAAAGCTTATACATAAAATTAAAATCGGTGTAATTATTCTTTTTAAAATTTTCATTTGCAATAATATATTCTTTGATTAAAAATATTATTATAATTTATTTATAGATATAGATGTAATGTGGCTGCAAAAGGTTGCGTTTATATAATTTTTTTTATTGATAATAGAAAAATTAATCATTATAACGCAACCTTTTAACTAAAAATTACATCATTAGTAAAATATTTTTATATAATAAATTGTTTTATAAGGTAAATGATTCATTAAATACTGTTATTTTTGTATTATAATTTAAAATAATAATAACATTTTTTTTAGTGGATCAGAAATATTTAGAAGAGATAATAAGGGGGTGTAAAAAAAATAATACTTCAAGTCAGGAGAAGTTGTTTAAACTTTTTTCTGAAAGATTATTTGGAGTATGTCTTTATTATACTAAAAGTCGTTCTGATGCTGAAGATGTTTTACATGAGGGGTTTATAAAAATATTTAAAAATATAAAAAAATATAAAAATACAGGTTCTTTCGAAGGTTGGATAAGAAAAATTATAGTAAACACAGCGCTTGAAAAATTACGTAAAAAACAATATTTGTATTCTGTTGACATAGATACAATGAAAAATAATGATGTTTTTATCGATGAAAAATTAGCAAGTGACTTGTCAGCAAAAGAATTGTTAGTGTTTATTCAGGAGCTTTCGCCTCAATATAGAATGGTTTTTAACCTTTTTGCTATTGAAGGCTATTCGCATTCTGAAATTAGTCAAATGCTAAAAATATCAGTAGGCACGTCAAAATCGAATCTTTCAAGAGCCAGAAATATTTTAAAGAAAAAAGTAAAAAAATATTATTTATCAAAGTCTGATAAACATTTTAATAATGAAAAATAAAATAAATGATATTGATAATTTGTTTTCTGAAAAATTAAAAAATTTTTCAGAAAAACCTTCTGATAATATCTGGGAAGATATTAAAGAAGAACTTATTTTTGATGTCAGACGGAGAAGAATTAACAGAATAAAATGGATTGCTGCTTCTGTGATTATTTTATTTACATTTTCTATGATATTTTTATTTGTCCCTGATAACAATATTGATAAAAAAATATCAGAAAATAACATTGAAAAATCAATTCTAAAAGATAGTCTTATTTTAAATAAATATAATACTAATAAAAAATCTGACAAACCGAAAAACATAAAAAAACTACAAGTCTCAAAAAAAGAATTTGCTGTTGCCAAAAAAATAACTCCTTCAGATAAAAAAAATATCAATAAAAAATTAATTGCCAATAGTAAAAATTCTAACACTAAAATTCAGTTAAGGATTAGCAATATTGAAAATTTACCAAAACAGATTGTTGCAGTCAATTTATTAAACAATTCAAATTTAATTCAAATACAACAGATTAATAAAAGATCTGAATATGTTATTTATGATTTTATTTCTGAAGATATAATGATTAATAAACCTGAAATTATCAGATGGTCTGTTGTTGGAGATTTTACTTCAGGATACTCATACAGAAATATTGAGCTTAATGATGTTAGCTATAGTACTGTGGCTTTAAAACAAGAGTTTAACGAAAATGAAAAAGGATTATATGCTTTTTCTTATGGTTTGAAAATACGTTATAATACTAAAAGTAATTTTAGCTTTTTGTCAGGTGTTAACTTTTCATCTTTAGGACAAAAAAATAATGAGATTGTTTCTTATAAGTCCCCGGATAATTCAATAAATATTCCTACTTCTATTGGAAACATTAAAATTAGTAATAGTAAAATGAGTATTATTAATTCTTCCAAAGTTGATACTGATACTTTAATTGATGGCACTAATTTTAAATATCTGTCAGACCTTGGATTAACTCAGAAATTAAAATATATTGAAATTCCTTTTGAAGTAAAATATACAGTTATCGATAAATCATTTAAGTTTAATATTATTGGAGGAATAAGTACTGGTGTATTAATTAATAATAATACATATCTCGAAAAAGACAATGAGTCAATTGAACTTGACGGAGCCGGCGGACTTAAATCATTTATTTATAATGGTGTTGTTGGATTAGGGCTTGAGTATAATATTTACAATAATATGTCATTAGTACTTGAACCAAGTTTTAAATATTATTTGTCATCCATTAATAAAAAAACTATAATAAAATATTATCCTTATATTTTTAATTGTTCTTTTGGAATATGTTATTCCTTTAAATAAAATTATATATCCATTAAAAATCTTATTTAATAAAATGGTTCTACTGTTATTTTAATGGAAAATAATTTTTCTGTGATTCTATCAAACAGCTTACTTATAATGCTTAAATGTCTAATGCTTAAATATTTAAAAACAATTAAATATCAGTTAATGAAGGATTTGTTATAGACAATATTTTGTTTTTGTATTTTCGCATTTAAGCATTTTCGCATTTGTCAACATTCCACTAAATTCGTGGTAGTACCAATAAAATAAATAGAAAAAGAAAATTTATAATTAAATCTTTATAGATTACAAATTTCCTTTTTTTGTTTAGAATAAAACATTCACAAAACCAAGATTAATTATCTTAAAAATTTAAGATTTGAATTAAACATATCGTCAATTTTTTTATGTAATTTGTCTTGTTTATATTGTTTAGTCAGTTGTGATAGTCTTTGCAAAATTCCAAAAGCCTGTTGAACATCTTCAGAATAGCCATTAGCAATCCTATGGCTTAACGAATTAATATATCTGATATCTTCATCATAAATATTAGCCATTTTTTCAGCTAAATTATTAGCTTTATCAATAGCTCCGGCTTTGTAATAGGCTTCTACAAATGGCAACATAAATACATCATAAGGAAATTTCTCACCCGGGAAAAATTCAAGACATTTGTCAAGAACAGCAGTGGCAGAATCATTTTTATTTTCTTCTAACAAAGCATCTGCAAGACGTAAGTAGTCTTGTTTAGGAATAAATGAGTTTCTATAACTTTCTCTGTCAACATTAACATCAGGGCTGTTAAGATTTCCCCACTTACATTTATTCATAAGAATATCATAACATCTGTCAACAGAAATACCTCCTCTGCTTTTTAAATAACCTGTAGTTGCTTTTACAGGCATAAATTTATATACAACACCTTCGAGATGACAATATTTATCTACATCAAGATATTTTGATAATGTAGATGGGTTTGCAAAATATATTGGTCGTTTCCAATTGTTTGTTGCAATTAAATCCAAAAGCATTAATCCATTTTTATATATGTAGTTAGTACCTAAATCCCATTTAATTTCTTTAACAATTTTATCTGCCATATTTTTTGGCACAATACCATTATTCACTACAGTGGCAGAGTCAATTACTAACTTTAATTTTTTTGTTGGTATGAAATTTATTTTTTTATTCTCCGAAATAGGCAACTTAGTATTTTCGTTAGCAATAAAATTTATAACATCTTTAAGTTCAAAATATCCTTTAACATTTCTATTGATGTATGGAATTATTTCGTTAACACCTTTATTATATTGTTCAGGAGTTAAGGTGAAAGTCAAAGCATCGGAATCATAAACTTTTTTACTTAGTTGGTGGATATACCAGTCACCTGAAGCCAGCATAAAGTTTACAACTCTTACATCAGTTCTAATACCTTCAACTTCTTGGGCATACCAAAGAGGGAAAGTGTCATTATCACCATTAGTAAAAAGAATAGCATTGGGTTCACAGGAGTTTAAATAATTAGCAGCGAAGTCACGTGCTGCGTATTTTCCTGATCTGTCGTGGTCATCCCAGCCTTGTTGTGCCATAATCCCAGGTACAAGAACAAGGCATACAGCACTTATTAAAATTGCAGTTAAAGGTGTTTTATGTTTCTTTTTAAAGAAATTAAAAATTGCTAAAACGCCAAGTCCTATCCATATTGCAAAAGCATAAAACGAAGCTGCATAAGCATAATCTCTTTCACGAGGCTGATAAGGATATTGATTAAGATAAACAACTATTGCCAAGCCTGTCATAATAAAAAGTAATCCTACAACAAGAGATTCGTTAGGACTTTTTTTAATGTGATAAAACAGACCTATTAATCCTAAAATTAATGGTAAAAAATAAAAAGTATTATGTGCATTATTTTTCATATTTTCAGGTAGATTTTTTTGATCTCCCACCCTCATTTTATCTATAAAATTAATACCACTTATCCAGTTGCCATTTTTTACACTATAATTGCCTTCTTCGATATTATTTTGTCTGCCAACAAAATTCCACATAAAATAACGGACATACATATGTCCTATCTGATAATTAAAAAAATATCTTAGATTCTGACCAAATGTAGGTTTATAAATGGTTTGTGTTGAACCATCATCTTTTTCAATTTTTATAGGAATACCGCCTTTTCCTCCCCAGTATTTATAAGCTCTTTCGTGTTCTTTTTTTTGTGAGCTCCACATTCTTGGAAAAATAGTACAAAATCTTGAATCATAATTTGATATAGTTGATTTTCTATCGTCAGTAATTACATATTTACCTGTTTTATTATCCTTAATATAAATAGGGGTGCCGTCTAAATAAGGTTTTTTCTGGTCTAAAGGAGCATTATAATAAGGTCCGTAAAATAACGGCCAGTCACCGTATTGTTCTCTATTCAGGTATGAGAGCAAACTAATAGCATCCTTTGGGCTGTTTTCATTTATAGGTGTATTAGCATTTGAACGTATTATTATTAATAAAAATGAAGAATAACCAATAAGAAGAAATGTAAATCCAAGTATAATTGAATTTAGGATTGCTTTTTTCTTTTGAAATTTATAGAAAAAGAGTACTAATAAAGAACATATAATCAGACGAATAAAAAAATTGCCTGCTGAGGAACTTGCAATAAAAATTAATAAAGTGAATATTGACGATAAAATTATGAATACAGTAGAAATAATTTTTTTAGAATCTTTTTTACCTGTAAATAATAACCCGAAAACAATAAAACCTATTAATATTAAAGCGAAAAATACTGTACCTGTATTAAAAGGAAAACCTAATGAATTGACAAATAACAATTCTGTTTTAGCAAATAAATTAACTATTTCAGGTATTACACCATACATAATAAATGCAAGAATAAGGATAGAAATAACAGCTGTAATTATTATTCCTTTCCATGAAGGTTTGTATTTTTTAAAATAGAATACAAACGAAATAGCAGGTATTGCAAGTAAATTTAATAAATGTACACCAATTGATAAACCTATAAAATAAGCAATTAGGATAAGCCATCGTGTTGAATTTTTATCATCAGCAACTTCATCCCATTTTAATATCGCCCAAAATACGAATGCAGTAAAAAATGACGACATTGCATATACTTCGCCTTCAACAGCAGAAAACCAAAATGAATCTGAAAAAGTGTAAGCTAAAGCACCTACAATACCACTACCAAAAATAATATATTGTTGAGCTTTAGATAGCTCACCTTGTTTTAATGCTATTTTTTTTGCTAAAGCTGTTATTGTCCAGAATAAAAATAAAATAGTAAAGCTACTTGAAAGCGCAGACATTATATTAATCATTTTAGCAACGTGTAAGAGGTTACCAAAGGCTAATAAAGAAAAAAATCTACCAAGTAACTGAAAAAAAGGCGCTCCAGGTGGATGACCTACCTGAAGTTTAAATGCAGTAGAGATATATTCGCCACAGTCCCACCAACTTGCTGTTGGTTCAATAGTTAATAAATATACAAATGTTGCAATAAAAAATATTACCCATCCAATAATATTATTTGCTCTTTTATAATTTTTCATTTTAAAATTAATTATATTGTTTTTAATATGTTAAAAATGAATTATTTATTTATTTACAAATTTTTTGCAATTTATAAATTTTTTTTATGTTTGTGTTTTAATTATTTAATTATTTCATAAGTTTATTCTGATATCTAAAAAAATATTGATAATTATATATATAAAAAGTATGCTTGATAGCCTGATATTATAAACTTTAAGAAAAATATGCATGTTTTTGAAAAATATTTTTTAAAATACTTTCGATTTAAAAAATATTGTATATTTTTGCAGACCTAAAAGCAAATTGTCCGATGGTGTAACTGGCAACACGTTTGATTTTGGTTCAAAAGAGTCCAGGTTCGAGCCCTGGTCGGACAACAAAAAAAGCTCTCTTATAGAGGGCATTCTTCAAAAAATAATATATTTTTATATTGTTTTTATAATAAGATAAGAATGAGAGGGGGCTTTGCCCCCTCTTTTTATTAATGATAGACAAAAATTACATAGAATCCCTTGTTAAAAAAAAGTTAGTTAATTCTGATAAATTTATCGTAGATATTAAAATCAGTGCAACTAACAAAATATCTGTTTTTTTAGATAGCGATACACAATTAACTATTGATGATTGTGTTCAGGTTAGCAGATTTATTGAATCTAATCTTGACAGGGACAAGGAAGATTTTGAATTACAAGTTTCCTCTCCTGGTATTACTGAGTCTTTTAAATTAAAAAGACAATATCAGAAAAATATTGGAAGAGAAATTAGTGTAACTTTAAATGATGGTTTGATATTAAAAGGTGTTTTATTAAAAGTAAGCGATAAAAGTATTATTTTGCAAAAAAACATTAAAAACAAATCGCATATAGAATTAAAAATTTCTTTTACTGATATTAAACAGGCAAAACCTGTAATATCTTTTAAAAGGCAGAAATAATAATTTAAATATTTTTGTTCAATTTATAAGAATGTTGTAAAATGGAACATATGAATTTAGTTGAGACTTTTTCAGAGTTTAAAGAATTTAAAAATATCAATCGTGAAACAATGATGCGTATCATCGAAGAGGTTTTTAGGCTTGTGCTTAAAAAGAAATATGGTGATGATGCAAATTTTGATATCATTGTAAATATCGACAGAGGAGACCTTCAGATTTTAAGATATCGAGAAATTGTTGAAGATGGAGAAGTTGAAGACAATAATACCCAAATTGCATATTCAGAGGCAATTAAACTTGAACCTGATTTTGAAATCGGAGAAGAAGCATCTGAAGAACTAAAAATGTCTGATTTTGGAAGAAGAGAAATTTTAAATATTCGTCAAACTCTTGTCTCAAAAATTCATGAATTTGAAAAAAATAACATCTATCAAAAATATAAAAATAAAATTGGTGATATTATTACAGGTGATGTGTATCAGATTTGGAAAAAAGAAATATTAATATTAGATGATGATGATATTGAACTTGTTCTGCCAAAAAGAGAACAAATACCTTCAGATTATTTCAAAAAAGGTGATACTGTTCGTGCTGTTGTTTCTAAGGTTGATATGAGAAATAATAATCCTGTTATTATTCTCTCGCGTACTTCTCCTGTATTTCTTGAAAAATTATTTGAAATTGAAGTGCCTGAGGTTTTTGACGGCTTAATTACTATTAAAAATATTGTTAGAGAACCGGGTGAAAGAGCTAAAATTGCTGTAGAATCGTATGATGACAGAATTGACCCTGTAGGAGCTTGTGTTGGAATGAAAGGTTCAAGAATTCATGGTATTGTTCGTGAATTAGGTAATGAAAATATTGATGTGATTAATTATACAAATAATCCAACTTTATATATTACAAGAGCTTTAAGCCCTGCTAAAATTTCTTCAATTAAAATTGATGAGAAAAACAAAAAAGCTGAAGTTTATTTAAAACCTGATCAGATTTCCTTAGCAATTGGTAAAGGTGGTTATAATATTAAGTTAGCAGGTAAACTTACAGGTTATGAAATTGATGTTTATCGTGATGTGGATAGTTCCGCTGAAAATGAAGATGTCGATCTTCAAGAATTCTCTGATGAAATAGATCAGTGGATTATTGACGAATTAAAAAATATTGGCTGTGATACAGCAAAAAGTGTTTTAGAAATTAGTGTTAAAGATTTAATACACAGAACAGATCTTGAAGAAGAAACTATTTTAGAAGTTTTAAGAATACTTAAAGCAGAGTTTGAATAAATATTTTATATTTACAAACTATTAGTTTTTTTAGAGTTATAGATTTTATTTATTTATATGGCTGAAAGAAAAAAAATAATTAGACTTAGTAAAGCTGCAAGAGAATTTAATGTAAGTATTTCTACAATTGTTGATTTCCTTAATAAAAAAGGAATAACAATTGATAGTAATCCTAATACAAAATTAACTCCTGAGATATATGCTATGCTTGTAACTGAATATCAAACCGAGAAATACGTAAAAGAAGAATCTCACAAGATTGACCTTGATTATTCAGATCACAAAACAATAACTCTTGAGGATAAACTTGATGCATTAAATAAAATTGAAGAAGAACAGGAAGATATATTTATTAATGACATATTCCATAATTTTAATGATGATATTGAAATTAAGGAAAAGGTAACAGCTGTTGAAAAAGTTGAAGAGGAAAAAACTGAAAAGGCAAAAGTTGAAAAAGCAAAAATAAAACCTGAAGAAAAAGAAATAATTCCAGAAGAAAAAGAAAAAATATCCGAAAAGAAAAAAACCGAAAAAATTATTCCTGAAAAAAAATCACCTGAAACTAAGGAAAAAGAAATAGTTACTAAAAAAGTTGAGAAAAAGGTTGAAGAAAAGAAATTAGATGTTGAAACTGAGGAAAAAATCACTCAGAAAGAAGATGTTAAGCAGAAACCTGCTGAGGTTGAAGATACTTTTAAAAAAGAAATTAAGGAAGAAACAAAAAAAATAACTCTAGAAAAAAAGGAAGGTGCTAAACAATTAAAAATCGTTGATAAAATTAATATTGATGACTTTAAGAAAACTAAAAAATCTGCTAAAAAAAAATTTGAGAAATCTATAAAACAGAAACAGGGGAAAAAGGAAGCACCTATTAAAAAACAAAAAGAAAAAATATCTGCAGCAACTAATGTTCAAGAAAAACCCCTGAAAAAATCAACGCAGAAATTAAAAAAAGAAATTGAAACTTCTTTGCCAAAAGAAGAAAAACAGGAGCAGAAAGTTGTTATTCCCCCTAAAGAAAAAGAGGAAGATAATTTTATTAAAACAGAAGTAGAAAAGATTAAAGGACCAAAAATTTTAGGTTCAATTCTTCTTCCTGAAAAGGAAAAACCTGTTGCATCTTCTTCTGACAATAAATTAAAGGCTAATAAAAGAAAAAGAAAAAGAATTAAAAAAACTCCCAAACCTGCTAAGCCTGTTTTAGGTGAAAAAAATAATGAAAAACAAAAAAACAAATCAAAATTTGTAAAAAAAGGTCAAAGGCCTAAAAAAATTTTTGAAAAGCATGAGCTATCAGAGGAAGAAGTTCAAAAACAAATTAAAGCTACTTTGGCTCGTTTAAGTTCCACAGGAAAATCGAAAGCTTCAAAACATAGAAGAGATAAACGACATAATATTATTGATAAAGCTAAACAAAAACAAAAAATAGTTGAAAAAGAAAAGAAAACATTAAAGGTTACTGAATTTGTTACTGTAAGCGAGCTTGCAACAATGATGAGTGTTGGCGTTAACGAAATAATCTCTACTTGTTTATCCCTTGGTTTGTTTGTGTCTATTAATCAAAGATTAGATGCTGAAACCATTAATCTGCTTGCTGAAGAATACGGGTTTAAAACAGAATTTGTTAGTGTTGATGTACAAGAATCAATAAAACTATCTGACGAAGAAGATAAAGAGGAAGATTTATTACCAAGACCACCAATTGTTACTGTGATGGGACATGTTGATCACGGAAAGACTTCTCTTTTAGATTACATAAGAAAAACAAATATTATTGCCGGTGAATCAGGAGGTATTACTCAGCATATTGGTGCTTATGAAGTATTACTTGAAACAGGAGAAAAAGTTACATTCCTTGACACACCTGGACATGAAGCTTTTACTGCTATGCGTGCCAGAGGTGCTCAAGCTACCGATATTGCAATTATTATTATTGCTGCTGATGATAAAATAATGCCTCAAACCGTGGAGGCTATTAATCATGCACAAGCTGCAGGTGTTCCTATTATTATTGCTATCAACAAAATTGATAAACCTAATGCAAAACCTGATGTTATTAAAGAAGGTCTTGCTAATATGAATATTCTTGTTGAAGATTGGGGTGGAGATTATCAATGCCAGGAAATATCTGCTAAAAAAGGTAAAGGCATTAAAGAGCTTTTAGAAAAAGTAATTATTGAAGCCGAAATGCTTGAATTAAAGGCTAATCCTAATAAACATGCTAAAGGTATTGTTATTGAATCGTCTTTAGATAAAGGTAAAGGCTATGTTGCTAAGTTATTGGTTAAAACCGGAACTTTAAAAATTGGTGATATTGTTTTAGCCGGCTCTTGTTATGGTAAGGTCAAAGCTATGTATAACGAGAGAAATAAAAAAATTAAAACAGCAGGTCCTTCTACTCCTTTATTGTTATTAGGATTAGACAGTGCTCCTCAGGCTGGTGATACTTTTTATGTTATGAAAGATGAACATGAAGCTAAAGCAATTTCTAATAAACGATTGCAGTTACAACGTGAACAGGGATTAAGAACACAAAAACATATTACACTTGACGAAATTGGTCGTCGTATTGCTATTGGTGATTTTAAAGAATTAAATATTATTGTTAAAGGTGATGTTAATGGTTCTGTTGAAGCTTTATCGGATTCATTGTTGAAACTTTCACTCGAAGAAGTTCAGGTTAGAATTATTCATAAATCTATTGGTCAAATTACTGAATCTGATGTCTTGCTTGCTTCTGCTTCTGATGCTATTATTATTGGATTCCAAGTACGTCCTTCTATCGGAGCCCGCAAATTAGCTGAAAAAGAACAAATTGACATTAGATTATATTCTGTTATTTATAAAGCTATCGAAGAAATAGAAGCTGCTATTATTGGTATGCTCTCACCGGAAATTGAAGAAAAAATTATTGCAAATATTGAAGTTAGAAATATATTTAAAATTTCTAAAGTTGGTACTATTGCCGGATGTATGGTTTTAGATGGTAAGATAAACCGTAACTCAAATATTCGTCTTATTCGTGATGGTATTGTAGTTTACACTGGTAAACTTGGCTCTTTAAAACGATATAAAGATGATGTTAAAGAAGTTGCAGCAGGTTATGAATGTGGTTTAAATATTGAAAATTTTAATGATATTAAAGTTGGTGATATTATTGAAGCTTTTGAACAGGTAGAAGTAAAATCCAAACCAATTAAAAAGTAGTTTCAAAAAAATTATCATTGAAATTTAACAGATAAAGTTTTTTTACAGATCGCGTTATTGCTGTGTATAACCAACGTAAATATTCTTTGTTTATCATATTTTCATTAACATAACCTTGATCAACAAAAACAGTGTCCCACTGACCACCCTGAGTTTTATGGCATGTTAGTGAATAAGCAAACTTTATATGTAAAGCATTAAAGTATGGATTGTTTCTTAAACTTTCATAACGTTTTTTCCTCTGAGGTATATCAATATAATCCTTCATTATTTCATTAAAAAATCTTTTACTGTCCTCGTATTTCAAATCAGGTGCATCTGTTGATATTGTATCTAATAAAATTTTTGTATCAATATTGCCTTCATCAGGATAGTCAACTAATCTTATTGTAACATCAGCAAAACGAAAGCCATATAATTCTGAAATATTTTTAATTTTTAGTATTTCAATAATATCACCATTGGCAATAAATCCTGCTTTTGAATCCGAAGGTAGCCAAAAATAATTGTTTTTAACAACCATCATAAAATCTCCTGCAGAAATTTCATCCTCTTTATATAATATTCTTCTTCTAATTTCCTGGTTAAAAATATTTGCTCTTTTGTTTGAACGGCAAATTACAACACTTTTACCAATTTCATTTGATGAATATGCATCGTTTAAAAGATCCTCTAAATCTTCGCCTGTTATTCTTTGTATATCTGTATGTTTTTTTAAAAAGAAAAAAGGCAGTTTAATAAAATTATTAGAAATCAGTTTACGAATATTTGTTGCATTTGACAATATACCTGAATCTTTTGATTGTCGTACCACTTCTTTTAATTCAAAAGAATCAATTGAAATATCAAAAAAATGAGCTTTTAAGTATTCAATATTTATTGCCGGACTAATATCCAAGCCAACAGGAGGTAGCTGTGCACTATCACCAATTAATATTAGTTTACAATTTTTACCTTGAAACACGTAGTCGAATAAATCTTCAAGCAGGTTTCTTTGAGAAAAAAGATTTGAATCGTTAAATCCCAACCTGTCAGGTATCATTGAGGCTTCATCAACAATGAAAACAGTGTTTTTGTGATAATTTTTTTTCAGGTCGATACTTATATTCCCATTTTTTAAGGTGCCTATTTTATATATTTTTTTATGAATAGTAAAAGCAACTTTATTTGAATAGTTTGCTAAAACTTTTGCAGCCCTGCCTGTTGGTGCCAAAAGAATTGATTTTTTGTTTAAAGATGGTAGTATTTTTATTAATGTGCTTACAAATGTTGTTTTTCCTGTCCCTGCATAACCTTTTATTAAGAATAATTTTTTATTGCCATCATCATTTAAAAATTCCGGTATTTTATCTATTAAAAATTCCTGGTCTGATGTAGGATTATATGGTAATTTGTTTAAAAATAGAGTTTTAATATTTTCAGAAGTCATACCTGTTTTTTATTAAATTGTTTAGAATGGATATCCAATACCGAAGTTCCATACAATATCTTGAAAAGATGCTTTTTTAATGTTAATCCATTTATCAGCAGCAGTAGGTTTTTTTATTGGTAAAGCAGCATCAATACGCAAAATAAAAAAGTTAAAATCAAAGCGAATTCCCATACCTGCATCAACAGCTAATTGTTTATAAAAATTTTTAGTGTTAAATTCTCCTTCGGGGAAGTCATTACTTTTGTTTAACAACCAAATATTTCCAACATCACAGAAAATAGCTGTTTTTAAAAAATTATAAATAGGAAAACGGTATTCAATATTTTCTTCAATAAGAATATCACCAATATTGTCATATTTAATCATACTGGTATCATTGTATGCTCCGGGGCCTAAAGCTCTTATTTGCCACCCTCTCATGCTGTTAGCACCTCCAACATAAAAACTTTTTTCGAAAGGTAATGATTTTGAATTTCCATAAGGTATTCCAATACCTATGGCTGACCTAAATACAATTAAATTGTCGGAAGTAAAATAATGATAATATCTGAAGTCAGCATCAGTACGGATATATTGAGCAAATTTTATATTTAAAAATGAATAATTGCCATCTTCATCTTTTTCTGAACTTGTAAGTTTATTCCCCAAACTCAGAACATTACCCGAAGATTCGAGGTTTAATCGCAGATAATGAAAGTTATTACCTTTTTTTATTTGCTGATTGTTGAAAATATAACTATACCTTAATGCTAATATTAAGTGATCTGAATACTGTTCTTGATATTTTTTGTCAAAAGTTTGTAATTTTTCGTCAAATTCTTCTGTCTTAAAAATCTTAACAGAATTAAAATCTATAGGATAAAGAAAATGAGTTTTTGGTAATGAGTTTTTCCATTTATAACCAAAAGTAAAATTTGAAATATATCTTGTATAATCAAGTCTTTTCTGATAGTTATATCCTGTAATAAATGTTGTTTTTGGAAGGAATGTTGACGTTAAAATTCTTGATTTTAACGGGGCAAAAAGTTTAGGAATAGTAAGTCTGACTTCCATTCCTGTTTCAATAGTGTTGAAAAACAAAAATTCATCCTCTAAACCTCCGGAATTATTTATTTGCTTCATCTCCATAGCACCCTTAAACTTAATGTTTAAAACCTCACCTCCTTTAAAAAGATTTCTGTTCTGGAAAATAACATTTGCAGATATTCCAAAATCTCCTGCTTTATTTGTTCCATCGGTTTCTATTGAATAAAAGCTTACAGGTCTGCGTATGATTTTTATTTTCGAATTAAGATAATTGTTATCATCAGTGTTTTGGTTTTTTATCTCCTCAAAGTTTATGTCAACAAATTTAACAATGTCTAAATCTGTTAAATTTTTACGTGTTTGTAATACTTTATTAATATTATAAAAATCACCGGGATAATAATTTATTTTATTTTTAAGTAAGTTTTTATTTAAACGAAGTTTGCCCCTGTTTAGCAAAAATAAATTTGACGGGAGAGTAGTAGTCAGCTGATTCCTTTTTAAAACAATAGTATCATATTTTATTGTGTCTGCCTGCAAAGGATTGTATGCGGGATAAATATAGATGTTATTTATGCGGTATCGTTTGTGAAGCTTTTCTATATATTTTTTTTCTTCTTTATCTTTAATTCTTAAATTTTCAATGTTTATAGTCAAGTTAACTTGATGATTATTGATAGCACTGTCAACACTATAATAAATATATTCTTTCGAAAAATAATAATATCCGTTTTCTTTTAAATAGTTTGAAATGCGATTCCTTTCTGCTGCTAAAATTTTTGCATCGTAATTATCGCCTGATTTTATTAATGTGTTTTTTGAATCTTTTAAAACGAAATCCTTTAAAAGACTGTCTTTTACAGAATATTTTATTTCTTGAATTCTATATGGTTCCTTTGCTTTTATAAAATACTTTACTTTTGCAGAACGTTTTTTTAATTTTGTTTTTGAAGTTATTTTTGCATTGAAATATCCTTTTGAAAAGAGATATCTCTTTAATTGTTTTTCTGATTCTATTGTAAGATTTTTGTTGTAAAAAACAGGCTTTTCCCCAAATTTATTTTTAACCCAATTTTTGAATTTTGTTTGTTTCCCTTTATTAGAAACTTGGTATATCCATGTTTTTACATTTAATAAACCAAAAAGTTTTTTGTTTGGTTTTTGTTGAATAAAACTGTTTAGGTCTTCTGATTTTACTTTTGCATTATCAATAATTATTTTATTGGACGACAGTAAATATTTGCCCTTTTTAATATTATCACTCGATACACATGACATTAATGTCAGTAAAGTGATTGTAATTATTATTTTTATGCTGATTATTACTTTATTCAAAATGCGCTTGTAAAAAATTTTATATACAATGTATATACAAAATTAATATTTAAATTAAATTATAAGGATTTTTGTTTCAAGTTTTCTATGATATTAATATAGAAAGCTATGAATCTATGATTTAAAAAATTAATTTTTTTTTTAAAAGGCAAAAAAAATCCCGGTAAAATAAATTACCGGGATTAATAAGTATTTGGCGACTACCTACTTTCCCACAAATAAATGCAGTATCATCGGCGCTAGTGGGCTTAACTTCTCTGTTCGGAATGGGAAGAGGTGAACACCACCGCTATAGTCACCATAAAATCTTT
>JAGGUV010000183.1 GCA_021158345.1 Bacteroidales bacterium | reverse complement strand
TGCATGGCATGTGGTAAATCTCTTTACAAAAACGAAAATTGTTTGTGCACTTATTGTTTGTATCATCTGCCAAAGACAAATTTTCATTTAGAAAAAGATAATGAGGTGGAAAGAGTTTTCTGGGGTAGGGTGAGAATAGAATCAGCAGCTTCATTTTTATATTTTAGTAAAGGTGGTAAGGTGCAGAAAATAATGCATAAATTGAAATATAAGGGACGGCAAGAGATTGGTGTTTTTTTGGGTGAACAATATGGCCTTGAATTGTTAAATTCAGATACATTTAAAAATATTGATATTATTATACCTGTACCTCTGCATAAAATGAAATTAAAGAAAAGAGGCTATAACCAAAGCGAAAAATTTGCAGAAGGTCTTTCTTTGTCAATGAAAAAACCGGTTAGCACAGATAATTTATACAGAAAAATTTTTTCAGAAACACAGACAAAAAAGACCCGTTATAAACGCTGGCAAAATGTAGAGTCAATTTTTGATATAAAAAATCCGGAATTATTAAAATCGAAACATATACTTTTAGTTGATGATGTAATAACAACAGGTGCCACAATGGAGGCATGTGTAAATGTTTTAAAAAAAGTGGAGGATATAAAAATTAGTATTGCTTCTATAGCTTATGCTTCTAATCTTTAATAACCATAGTTTGGAATAAAGTCAAAAGAATTAAATTTTAATATCGAACATGAATTAACGATTTTAGATTTTTAGCCGGATAGTTAATTGCTAATTGGCATTCCTTGTTCTTAACTCACATTGCAGCGATTGATTTGTAACTTTCTGATTTTAAGAAGTGTCATTTTTAATAATTTCAGCAGGTAGTACTACAGATTTTTTTCTGTGGAAGGGGACATATTTATAATTCATTAGATTGTATATCTGTTTAACAAGTTGTGTAGGTTCTGAGCATTGACGTACAGATATTGTTTTCTCTTTTATGTTCTTTACTATTGTAGTAATGCATTTTTGTGTGTTCATAATGCTAACAACTTCTTTCCATTCATGATTATATCCTTTTTGTTTTAGCTGATACCTAATGGGTAACATTGATGTAAACCAATGTTACTATATAATTAGATTTTTTTAATTTATTATATTATCAATTAATCATAAAAAATAACAAAAGTGTTAATATATATAATATTTTTTCTTTTTTGAAATCCCTCTCCCAAAAATATAAGAGGGTTTTAAAAAAGAAAAAAATGGCCATTTTTCATACCAAAGATAACCATTAGCTTTGGCTGACTGCCGTCTGTGAACTGCCGACTCATTCAACATTCAACATACAACACTCAATTTTCAATTTCTGCTTTTTTACTTTATCATTGATTATTGAGTGTTGCTTATTGAGTGTTCTTTAGTTTTTGGCTTTGAAACCCTCAAAGAGCATCAATCCAACAAACTCTCTTTCTTTTTCTGATAGAATTTATATCCTTTAATTCCGCCGTAAGCAGCACCAAGTCCGAGAAGGATAAATAATCCGCTGCCGATTGGTGCTCCTCCGCCAAGAGGAGGGGATCCACCACTCGGTCCTCCAAGAGGTGGAGATGGAGGATCATCAGCAAAAGCTATTACAGTAATAATCATAAAAACAATAATCAGGAAAATTTTTTTTGTCTTTTTCATTTTTTTTAAATTTTAAATTAATTTTTTATTATTTTACTTTTTATCATAAAATCCCGATACGCTCGTTCCTTGCTATAGGGATTAATTCGACTATAAAATTATAATACGGCTTCGCCTTTTATAATTTCAGTTTCATTAACTTTTATTTTATAAACACCTTATCTGTAAACATCTTGTTACCTTTGATTACTTTAACAATAAGTAAATTATTGCTAACAGGAACATGTATCTTGTTAATACTACGCGGTAGCAAATTTTTATTAAGAATTAGTCTTCCATACATATCGTATATGCTAACAATTCCTGTATGGTTTATTGTTTCTCCTTTGCATTTAATATAAACCGTTTTATCATACGCATAGATATTTATTTCCTTATTGTTTTCGTTGATATTTGGGTAATCAATACCAATTGGTAAATTGTAAAAATGCACTAAGAAACGTTCTGGATCATCTTCCGGCGTTCCTGTAAAAGAATATTCAGGATTATCATTAAGTTTCTGAAAAATTCCGGTTTTGAGGTCTTCAAGAGTAACATCGGTTTCGGGCAAGTATTCTAAACTTGATGCTGATATTTTATATATTTCTTCAGTACTTGCAATAAAACTCATTGCAACTATTTGTTCTTCTCCTGTTAGTGATGGTAATATATCAATGCTCAATTGATAATCCTGTTCGCTGAGATATAATTGCGGGACATCGGTGCTGCCAAAAAATTTTGTAACATCACGTCCATAGTCAAAACCTGTTGTCATGTTTTCATCAAAACCTATCCAAACCCCATCCTGGTTTTCACTATTGTTTACATTTAAAATGATATGCGGGGCTACTTCCCTTTCACCATCTTTGTAATATGGCTGGGTGGAATGCACCCTTGCATCGGTTGGGATGGTAAACACGGGGGCAGAAGTTGTGGCATGTACGAAAAAGCCCTGGCACATAGGGATGATTCCATCAGTAAGCGAACCTTCTCCTGCAAGATTTCTGACAAGATAGTTGCCGGTTCCATTACCTGCATCTTGCCAAACCCACACACTGCCTTCAAGGTTAGTAAGTTCCCATGTTCCAATATCCCAGTCAAGTGCACAAGAATAAGGGTTACCAACAAGGTTAAAACCATGATCAATATTGCTAAAAGCAAGGGGAGGTGTGCTGCCACTATTTAGTGTTAGGTTGTCAGTAAGGAGGTCGCCCTCGAACAATGCAGTTACATCTGTTTTTGAAGTACCTACCCAGTAGCCAAAACCTTTGCCGAAAGGCATGGGGGTAGTAAGGCTGGTGATGTATTCCCAACTGTTATCCGGTTCATTGTGCTCAGTCAACCATACATCCGGATTGCCATTAAAATACAGGCTGTTGACCGTTGCATTGGCAACCGGCGAAGAAACGAGATGCCATTGCCCATCGGTTACATATTGCTCAACAGTTATTTTGCCTGTACCTGTTTTCTTTATCTTTCCCTTGGGGATAACATGTCCTCCACCGCCTATGTCCGATTTTATCTTTAGCTCACCACCATCATTTATGATGATACTATCTGTTACTATTAAACATTTGCCGGGTTTTACATTTACATTGGCGGCATTGCCCGTTTCACCAATTGTTAATTTGCCAGATATGTCAATATTATTGTTTGCTTCCAATTTGCCTTTAAGTATTTTTAATACTGCTGCAACCAGAGCATCCTGCAAATCAACCACAGCGTTACCGTCTTTATCAACAATCATTTCCTGCATAATGTTGTTTCCGGTCGAAACCTGCGAATTAGTTGCTCCGCTAAAGGTAACTCTATCAGCACTAAAATCACCTCCTGTAAGGTCGGTATTTCCCGAAAAATCAAATTCACTGCCGGCAGCATTTAAAGTTCCCCTTTCTAATGTTAAAGCTTTTATTTTATACTTTTTGCCTGTAGGCGTTATCTGTAATTCAATTCCATGACTATCTTTGTTAACCACAACATTATCCTGGCGTTCATCACCGGGTGTTACGGTTGAATTTGTTGAACCGGTATAAGTGATTTTATCTGTATTGAGTTCCCCTCCCGTATAATCGGCATTTCCTGCAATGTCAACTTCGTTACCCGTTGCAACAACTTTTCCATTTATTACTGAGAAATCTTTAAACTTGTATGTTTTGCCTCTTGGGGTTACTGTTACTTCCACTGTTGATAAATCCTTATCTATTTCTACATGATTGTATCTGTATGAATCATTGAACTCAACAGTGGAATTGCTTGAGCCGGTAAATGAAATTTTATTGTCATTAGCTAAATTTCCATCTGAAAAAAAGCCGTTTTCAGAAATCACAGCATCATTACCATCTAAATCAAATGTTGAACCCACATTAGTTGTAATGGATTTTACTTCCATGTCAGCGGTTGTTTTACACATTGAATTATTATAAAAACTAATATCAACATCAGTTAACTTAAAACGATTCCCACTATCCTCTGTATCTAAAAATTGATATTGAGAACCCGGTCCATTTAAATTAATGGTTCCGCCATATGCATTCCCATCACCTATATTTAAGTTTCCTTTCACATTGATTTTGTGGCCATTTAATGCCATAGTACCGCTTTCAAGGTTCAATGAGTGACAATTTGCATCGCCATCTAAAATTGGATAGTTAACACCGGAATTATACTCGCCAACAATAACAACATTATGGTTTTCATTAGGTACAACACCAAGACTCCAATTATTTGGGTCATCCCATAGATGAGTATTTCCCAACCAACGATTGGTCAATATGGTAGCTCCCGGAGTTGTATTGTCTTCTCTGCGGGAATTACGGTTGTCCTTTGGTACTTCTGGTAATTTTGAAACAGACTCTCCAAGGGTTGGTTCTGTAACATCGGACACCGTGCTTGAAACAAACCCCGGATCTACGGTAACAGAATTCCAATCATCATTACTTGCTGTTTGCCATGCGGCCAGATCTGCACAACCTGTCCCACCCCAAGTTCCCAGAGTTGTCCAATCGGTGTAGTAATCATTATAATCACTATTTTCCACATAACCCTCGTCAACTGCTATTTGAGAAACCTTGATTACTTCTACAGCCGCGGTGCGGGCAATATTATTCATTATTTTAAGATATCCGAAAATTGATTGAGCCCACCAATAATCAATGCCAATGCCGGTTTGATTTCCGGTTCTGTTGCCCCCGTTATTTTTTGAAGAAGCTCTGATATTAATACTGTTATGATAAATTTTTTGGTAACCACATGACATAAGATATATTCCTTCGGTGGTAACAGTAGCTTCCTCAAAACTAATATAATTGTTGGCTGTTAGCCCCTGATTGGAAGAAGTACCAATACAAGTATATAACGAAATGCCGCTGTTTTCATTGGTAGCATTAAGAAAAACCTTATTTTGGGTTATCTCCATTGCATTATTGCATTCATTGGCAATAATTCCGTTTGCGGAGGCATTACTTGCTTTCCCTGTTAAAGTGTTTTTATTGATAATAACAGCATCCTGACATTCTGCATTAATACCTGTATGATAAAAGTTGTTCAATACATTGTTGATAAATGTATTTTGTGTTTCAAGGTTTGTATTATTATCACCCATGAAATAAATACCATGACTTCCATTGGTAATGGTGTCGTTTTCAATATTGATATTATTAGCCATGTTGCTTGCACCGGATGAAGCATAAATAACTGCATATACATCATCATCAGAACTTATATCCATACCTTGAATATTGTTGCCTTTCAAGGTGATACTTTGTGTAGCTCCCGAAAACACAAACACCCTTCCATAAGATGATGTTCCTGTGGTTTGTATTGTCATATCAAGAAAACTGATATAATCGCTTCCATCAAAGCTCACTACGTAATTAGCTGTAGAAGTTGGTGTGTACTGCAAGGTAACATCGGCAGGATCGCTTGTTGATGATTGAAAGACAATGGTGTCGGTGGCTGAAGTGCCGTCAATTGCTGAAAGTGATATTTGTTCGGTATAAGTTCCCGAAGCCACCGCAAAAGAAACCGTGCCGCTGATGCCAAGATCGTTTAAATCGTTGGCAGCAGCAGTAAATGAAGCGTAATTGCTTTTGGCTCCTATGGTGTAACTGCCCGAAAGCGGAGCCGAAATGGTACGCGAACCTGCCGGGTCGGTTATTGTCGGGATTTCGGTCGTGCCACCAATCACAAACGAGATGCATTCGGCATCAATAAGTTCACCCAATGTTGCGCCTGTTTTTGTGTCAAAGGTCAACCAAAAGTAATTCGTGCCTTCCGATAATTGTTGTGTGCCCGTAATGTTAAAGTTTGTTGTTGTTGGTGAGGCATAAGTTGAACCAAATTGAGTACCTGTTGCAAAAGCATTGCTTGTTCCCGTGCAGTATATTTTTGCGTTTTCGATATTAGTGGAAACAGGTGTGCTCGAGCCGTTTGCATTGATGGTGAACTGAGTAATGCTTATCGGGCTTTCTGTTCCTGTTGTTACTACTTCTATACCTATAATTTGTCTGTTAGTTTTACCGGCTGCAATGTTGCGAGTGTTTTGTGTTGTGGTTGAGGAAACATATTCCATGTTGGCTTTTACAAACACATTATCAAGTTTTAAATACTCAGTCGAAGTATTATTATTCATAATTACTTTAATAACCAAAGTGCTTCCTGAATTTATTGTTTGAGTAACTGTAGTGCTTGTGAAATCATCAATAAGTGTATGATCAACTGAACCCAAGCTATTCCAATTTGGAATTAATGTGAAATCGCCTGCATCAACTTTGTAATAAACATCAAAATAGTCGCTTTCTTCCATAGTTCCGTCTTCAGAAGCATCAAGACTAAAAATCACCGATGAATAAGTTGAAATATCGATGTTTTCACTTAGCCATATTGTAGGTCCATCCAAATCTCGACTTTCTAATTTATAGTTATGAGTTTTTATGTAATCATCAGCATCTGTTAGAGTTGCTTCTGAAACATCTAATGTCCATTTTGTAACATTAGCAGGATAATCGCCTATATTACCTGTACCATCAATACCTGTTCCTTCAACATACGCCGAAAAATTTTCCGACCAGATTGTTGTTTGGCTTGAAACGTTAATTGTAATTCCCAAAAGGAAACCCAATAAAAGAATAGTTGAATAAAAATTAATTTTTTTCACGATTATAATTTTTTTAAATGATTATTATTAATTTTATATAACTTGTCATTAATTCACAGATTTATTTTTGATTAAAAATCTGTTATTTTTTATTTTATATAAAAAATTCAATATTCAAATATAAAGCGAAAAATTGTGTTTGTCAATGCTTTGGGTGCAGAATGTCCGATTTGTGCTATGTTTTGTCCGATTCGTTACACAGGGGGTCCACAGATTACACAGATTAACACAGATTACTGGTTTACTTGATGCTTGATTCTTGATGCTTGATTCTTGATGCTTGATGCTTGAATCTGATTACCGACGACTAAAAGAAGTCCGTAAGGATAACTGATAACCAATTACTTTGTCATCGAATTTTATTAGTGTAATTCATGAAATTAAATGATTGATCTACTAATTAAATCTGTGTTAATCTGTGTAATCAGGGGGCAAATTCAGCAGGCGATTTGCTAAACATAATTTTGAAAAGACGGGAAAAATAATGAGGATTATTAAATCCAACGGCAAAAGAAATTTCTGCAACGCTGTTAAAAACTTGTTTCGACAAAAGTTCTTTTGCCTGAAGCAAACGTATTTGTCTGATAAACTCAAGAGGGGAAAGACCGGTTAATTCTTTGATTCTTCTGCGTAATTGCCGTTCGCTAAGAAAAGCTTTATCAATAAGATTATTGATATTGAATGAAGAGTCTGAAATGTTTTCGATTACAGTGTCGCGCATTTTTTGCAGAAATTCTTTATCGGCAGAAACAAGCTCGGGATTATCAAATTCAATTGAAAGGATTTTTTGGCTGAATTTTTTTTCTAAGTTTTGCCTTGTTTCAAGAATATTGCGGATACGGGTTTTTAGTTCTTCGGGGCTGAAAGGTTTTGTTAAATAATCATCTGCCTTTGCTTTTAAGCCTGCAATGCGGTCTTGTTCGCCTGCACGGGCAGTTAGTAAAATAAACGGGATATCACTTGTTTTGCTATTATTCCTGATTTCTTTTAAAAATTGCACTCCGTCCATCTCGGGCATCATCAGGTCGGAAATGATCAGGTCGGGGATGTTTTCCGTAACTTTGCTTAATCCATCTTTTCCGTTTACGGCTTCAACAATATTATAATCCTTTGAAATATGACCGACAATATAGTTTCTCATATCAAAGTTGTCTTCAACAACCAAAATATTACTTCCTTTAATTTTCTCAATTTCATCAATTATTTCAGGGGTTGGGGAAATATCAAGCTCACTGATTTCTTTTTGTTTGGAAGAAATATCCGTTTCCTGAATATCAACAATTTCATCAGGAGATAAATGGTCTGTTCCTTTTGGGAGTTGAATGGTGAAAGTAGTGCCGGCATCAATTTCACTTTCAACCGAGATAGTTCCGCCGTGCAGTTCAATTAATTCTTTTGTTAAAGCAAGACCTATTCCCGTGCCTTCATATTTCCTTACCGATGAATCATCTGCCTGATAAAACCTGTCAAAAATATAAGGGATATCTTCTTTTGTAATTCCCGGACCTGTGTCTTTTACTTTTATGGAGACAAATGAACCGGATACATTTTCATCATCTTCAGTCTTGTCATCATCTATCATTATTGAAATTTTCCCTTCATTATGAACAAATTTATAAGCATTTGACAAAAGGTTATTCATTACTTTCTCTAATTTGTATTCATCAAAATACAGAAATAATTCATCAACATTAGTATTAAATTTAATGTCAATAAATTTGCCGGCTGAAGCAAACGAATCAATAATTCTTCTAACAAATGAGATTATATTAGTTTTTGCAGCACGAAGGGATAATTTTCCTGATTCTAATTTCGAGAGGTCGAGGAGTTGTTCGATAAGCTTCTGTAAATTATTTACATTTCGTAATGATAATTTGAGACTATTAAATTCTTCCGTTGATAATTTTGATTTGTTTTCATTAATAAAATCACCCAAAGGACCTCGGATAAGCATCAAGGGAGTGCGAAACTCGTGTGAAATATTTGCAAAAAATCTGGATTTTGCCTCATCTAACTCTTTAAGTTTTTCTGACTGGTTTTCAATTTTTATTTTTTGATTTTCAATTTGAGTGTTTTTTTCTACCAGATCATTATTTTTTTCTTTAAGAAGTTTATTGGCTTTTCTTTTAATTATAAATCTGCTGTAAACAATTATTACCAGAGCAAATATTAGTGCCGAAAGGGCTATTAAGAAGTTCCTGAAAGTTTTTTGTTTGTCCAATTGCAGGTATTGCAGTTCCTTTTCTTTTGTTAAAAGTTTAATTGAATTTTCTTTTTTTTCGGTTTCGTACAGGACTTCTGCTTCTGCAATTTTTTGCGAAGATTCTTTACTAAAAATACTATCTCTTAATGTTGAATATTGTTTAAAATATTTTAATGATTCTTTAATATTACCTGTGGCTTCATATAATCGGGAAAGGGAATTATAAGAATATGAGATATAATTTTTATCATCAATTTCCGTGAATAGTTTTAATCCGTTTTTTAAATTTATGAGTGATTTATCATACTTATGTAATTCAAGATAAGCCAATCCAATATTCATATAAGCATAAGCAAGGCTTGATTTTTTACCAAATTTTATACTTAAATCCCGTGATCTGGATAAATATTCAATAGCTTTATCGTATTCAAACTGGTTTAAATAATTATAGCCTATGCAAAATATTGTTGTAGCAGCATTGTTCAAATCATTTTTTGCTTCATATATTTTAAGTGCCTTGAAATAATATTCCATAGCTTTTTCGGGTTCGCCGCGGTTTTCGTAAACGTTTCCCATGTTAGAATAACAAGTTGCTATTCCAAACTCATCATTTAACTCAAGTCGAATTTTTAATGATTTTTCGTAGTAATCCAATGCTTTGTTGGCATCACCGAGGTTAAAGTAAATAATACCGATATTACCTAATGTTAAGGCAGCACCGTTCATGTTATTGTTTTCTTCCTGTATTTTTAATGACTTGAAATAATATTCCATAGCTTTGTTGTAATTGCTTAATACACTGTAAACTAAGCCCAGGTTGTTTATTATTATTGCTTCTCTTGATGGAAGTTTTAATTGTTCGTATATTGATAATGCTTTTTGATACCAGATTAAAGCTTCAGCATAGTTTCCTAAATAATAATTAACAGTGCCAATTGTATTTGATGCACCAGCTACGCCTGAACTATCACTAATACTTCTGCAAATTTCAATTGATTCTTGACAATTTTCTATTGAGAGGTTAAATTTTCCGATATTCTTGTAAATAACCCCCAAATTGTAATAAGCTTGCACAATTCCGGTATTAAAATTCAATTTTTTCCCAATCGCTAATGCTTGTAAGGCATATTCTTCAGCTTTCTCTGCATTAGAATAATTTAATTTATAAGATAATTGATTTAGAATGTTAACCTTATTTGTATCTTCTTTCGATGTTTCAAGTATTATTATAAGACTGTCAATCTTGCTTGTTGTTTTATCAGATGCTTGTTGAGATATTGCTATAAAAGGGAGGCAAATAAAACAGATTAAAATAATTACGATATGTGTTCTGATATTTTTCAAATTACATTTTTGAAGGAATAATATTACAATGTAAAAGTAATGAAAAATGGTTTATATATTTGTTTAATTGTTATTTATTTTAGATAATTTAAGTTGGCAGTCCTCAGTCTTCAGTTGGCAGTCTTAAGTTTCGGGTTTCTCAATGAAATTTCAATTCTTAAACTACTTCTTAACTCACATTGCAGCGATTGACTTGTAACTTTCTGATTTTAAGAAGTGTCATTTTTAATAATTTCAGCAGGTAGTACTACAGATTTTTTTCTGTGGAAGGGGACATATTTATAATTCATTAGATTGTATATCTGTTTAACATGTTGCGTAGGTTCTGTGCATTGACGTACAGATATTGTTTCCTTTTTTATGTTCTCTACTGTTGTGATAATGCATTTTTGTGTGTTCATAATGCGAACAACTTCTTTCTATTCATGATTATATCCTTTTTGTTTTAGCTGATACCTAATAGTTGCAACAATCTAATATGCCAGTATTCCAAGATGTAAGTGAGCCATTGCAGCAGCATCTGTTTTATGATAAATCGATCGTAAATCCAGATCAGTTTTTAATACTCTGAATGTGTATTCTATTTCTCTTATTATATTGTAAATAGCCTAAAAAGTTTTTTCGTCATTTTCATTTAATGTTGTTCTCAAAAAATATATTCCGGCTTTTTTGTCGTGATCTTCTTCTTTTTTGTGTTCACATAATATTTCTGTGGCTGTTCCTTTAACAGTATCACTAACTGTAATATCATAACATTTTTTCTTTATAATTTCCGTATAATAATATTCAGCCAAATTCTCATTTTTTTCATCCCTATTATTGAATGGCAAAGAATTTTGTCCTTTTAGTTTTTCCTCAATCCGTTTTCCTAATCGTTTTATTTGCTCAACCGTTTGAAGTTTATTTTCAAGTTTTCCCAAGCCGATGATAATGTGGTGTCGCACTCGGTCATCTAATCGATAACTTTCACAAAGTTGGTAAACTGTATAATGCTTTTGGGTCTTTTTATTATATTTCGGAAGAGGCTTGATAAATATATTATAAAATTAGTCTATAACTTTCTAATTTTCAAGTATTTAGGTATGTCTGCAAACCAACTCTTGTTAAACAGTAGAAACCAAATATTTATGTATCAGTAAGTTAATAATATCAAAGTTTGAAATTGTTAATAAATATCATGGTTATTAACCGATCTTTTTTGATTTTTTCAAAAAAGTGCGCAATGTGGGTTAAATCAATTTTGTTTTATGTACTGACACTATTTTATTATAAGTTTTTTTTATTGATTGCTGAAAACAAATTTTTATTTTGAAATACGGTAATTATTTTTTTCAGCCATTTTTTTAGCAAAGAAATCACAAATAGTATTTTCAAAATGATTGGAATGTGCTTTCACCCAGCAAAATTCTATATATTTTCCGTTAGTAAGAGAGTCAAATAATTTCCAATATTTTATATTTTTTACTTTTTCGCCATTGGCAGTATGCCAGTCGTTTAGTTCCCAGTTTATTATCCACTCTGTCAAGCCTTTTCTTACATACTGGCTGTCTGTAATTATTCTGATTTTCTCCTGGTTTTTTAGGATTTGCAGTCCTTCTATTGCAGCGAGAAGTTCAATCAGGCAACTGCTTTTAATTTCGGTTTTATAGGAGTAGATATTATAATTTCCTTCAGGAGATTTTATCAATGCAGCATATCCTCCTGATTTGTCTTTTTCAAGAAAACAGCCGTCAGTATAAAGTTCATAGATTTTTTTTAAACCTTTGTCTTTAACATAGTTTTTATAATTTCCTTTTCTTTTATCTAAAACAATAATTTTTGATCTGTCGTTAAAAGCCTCTACTTCTTTTTTATCTCTCAGGGCAAATTTTACCTGAAAGCCTTTATAAAAAGTTTTAGGTCTTTTGTTGTGCAGTATTTTTCTGATTTGATATTCGTTAGCTATTAAAAAATTACTGAGCTCATTGTCATCGTTAAATTTTAGCTCTTTGGTCTCAGGCGAAAAAGATATTAATGTTTTTTGTTTGTCATTGGAAATTTCTATTTTGCAAATATTAGTTTTGCAATCAATTATTTTCATTAAAAAGACAAACATTTTCATTTTGTTGATTTTTTATTTTTTACAAAGGTAAGGCAAGAACAGCAGTTTTCTTATATTTTTTTACTGTTCCTTTAAGGTTAAAAATTTTGATATAAATAATATAAATGCCAATATTAGCCCTTTCATTATCATCATTAATACCGTCCCAAGTGAAACTGCCCTTAGTGCCGAGGAGTTCATTTTTTATCAAATGTTTTATTAGCCGCCCTTTTGCATCATAAATAGAAATGTTGGCAAGATAACCAGGCTCATCAAAATTATAATTTATGTTAAGGACATCGTTATAGCCGTCATTGTCAGGAGAGAAGATTTTTGGAGAAACAGACACTTCTTTTTCATTTTCAATATTATTGATAAACTGAGAATTTTTGTAAGCAGGGGTTGCGAAGCCTGTACTTTGAGCTGCTGAATGCCAGTTTGATTTTTCCATGGCAGACCTGTCATAGTCAATTCTCTCCAAAGAAACGCCATCTGTTGTATTTAATAAAGCAAAATGCATATCGTCAGAATATATCATTTCATCAATAATATTTGATGATTTATCCGCTATTACAACAATGCCGTTGTCATCAGCAAAAGCAGGCATTTTTTCTACTTTGATAAAACCTGATGGATTTTCTGTGAAATATTGTTGTTTTACCTTATCGGGATTAATGGTCAGCACCAAATATTCCTGAGGGAACATAAGATACCCTGTTTTAGAAATATTATTAACAGATGTTAAAATATTTTCTATTGTATCTTTCGAACAAACACACAGGTTTTTTAAATCAATAACTTTATCAGACCTGTTGTAAATTTCAAGAAAATCAACGCCATCGTTTTTAGGATTAAATAAAATTTCGTTAATGGCTATGTCGTTTTTTTCAACACTATCGGGTATGGCAAAGCTTACAAAAGAATTTATTTCAAGAATATTTCCAACGCAATCGCAAATAGTATCTTTAATAAATAAATTATAAGTGGTTTTTTTTTGAAATTTTTTATCAAATAAAAGCAAAACAGAAACATAATCAGGTGGCATTAAATAAACCGTTTCAGGATAACCAATATTATTATCTACAAAATAATTCTGTTGATTTTTAAGATAAATACTGTCAAGAGGCTCTGTAAAAAATATTTGAACAGACGAATCATTAACAATATAAGCTCTTAAGATTTCAGGTATAATATTATCGGGATTTTGAGCAAAGACAGAGTTTTCTGTTCCCGGAGTACCTCCGCTACTATTTGTCGAAGGAGCCCAATTATTTTTACAGCCACAAGGATTTTGAGGGTCTATTTGTTCCAATGACCAGCCCCCTTCTTTTTTATATTCATTGTTATACCAGTCATCAGTAAAACTTATGGAATGAATAATGTTATCATATTGATTTTTTAATACTATTGTCTGACCTGAATTGGTTATAGAAAAAGCATCAAAAGTTATAATGTTTCCAAAAGGGCTTAATTCCTGATATGCATCGTTTTTTGTCAATATTAAATAATCGTCTGCATCAATTGTTACGTTGGGAAAAATTTTTTTACTATTACCAATTGTAATTGACCACATATCAAGATTAATAGGGAAAGGTGTTTTATTATACAGTTCAATATATTCGTATTCCGGGAGATCAACAGTAGGAGAGGGGTCAGCCATAATTTCGTTTATAACAATATTATAAGCCTTTACATTATAAAATACAAAGTCTCTGTTTGTTTCTGTAATGATGTTATCTGAAAAATCTTTAATATTTTTAATGGTGATAGTATTGTAATTTCCGTCAGAGAAAGAATTTTCGAAGTATAGATGTACTAATGAAAAATTTTCATTATCTCTGATAGCAAGAAAAGGATTTCCAATATTATTGTTAACAAGGAAATTCCCAGGAGTTTCAGCAGATTGTTTATCAATGTTTTCGGAAAATAAAATGTCGAGCTCGCTGTCAGAGACCGCATAAACAGAAATTATTTCGGGAGGAAGAGTGTCAATAATAATTGGTCCGATATAAAAATCGTCGAAATAAAATTTTGTTTTATTGCTTGAAGTATATTTACAAAAAACACCGGAAAATGCAGGATTTATTGGTGTGTCGTCAAAGCATTCTCCTTCCGACAAAAAATTTTCTCCACCAGTGATATCAGAAAACAATTTCCAGATGCCAGAATTGTTGTGTGTTACTTTTATCCTTAAAATGTTTGTGGAATTATTAGTATAAGCAATCGTTCCGGGTATTATCTCCTGAACATCATCACCGGATTGTCTGAATAAACCAATGCTGTCGTTTTTTTCTCCAATCTGCACGAAATATGCGTTTAAGGAATTTTCAAGACATTCATTATCAGCAACAAGATACACTCTTGCATTATTGTTAGCCGAAGTTTTAAACGACAGTCTAACCCAAAACTGCCACTCTGCATTATCGAAATATGTTGATGACAAACTAAGATATGATGTATCTGCCTGTGTTGAATTAAGATGCAAATGTCCTGATGAATTTATTTCAAATTGCTCTGTGTCGCCTGTCCAGCAAGGATTATTTGTAAAATCACCATCTGAGAAATCATCAGTAATCTGAGCTAAAATATTTAGGGGAAGGGCTAAAAGCAGAAAAACGATAATTTTTTTCATAATAACAAACATTATATTTGTCTAATAGTCGGGTATATAAAAAGAGTAATCAGACATATTTTGAATAATAAATACAAAATTATGAATTTATTAATAAAATCTTGCAGAATTAAAATTTAAAAATTTGTAGATAATATATTTAAGTCATAAATAATTATGTAAATATACTATTTTTGCAGAAGTAAAATAGTTTTTTATTAAAGAAAAATTTAATGAAAATAGCAGTAATAGGAGTAACAGGTCTTGTAGGAAATATTATGATAAAAGTGCTTGAAGAGCAAAAAATTAATATTTCAAAATTTATTCCTGTTGCCTCAGAAAAATCATTAGGGAAAAGTATTTATTTTAATAATCAGACATATAAGATAAAAAGTATTGAATATGCCATTAGCGAAAAGCCTGATATTGCCATATTTTCAGCAGGGAGTAAAGTGTCTAAAAACTATGCTCCGCTTTTTGCTGCTTCAGGTACTTTTGTTATTGACAATTCTTCTGCGTGGAGAATGGATAAAAATATTCCTCTTATTGTTCCTGAGATTAATGCAGATATTCTTACAAGAAAAGATAAAATTATAGCCAATCCAAATTGTTCGACAATACAAATGGTGATGGTTTTATATCCATTACATAAAAAATATAAGATTAAAAGGCTGGTTATTTCAACATATCAATCTGTTACAGGTACAGGTGTAAAAGCAATAAAACAATTAGAGAACGAAAGAAAAGGTCTTGAAGGCGAAATGGCTTATCCTTATCCGATTGATAAAAATGTTATCCCACAAGGAGGTGATTTTTTGGATAATGGATATACTTCGGAGGAAATGAAATTGGTAGATGAAACCAGAAAAATATTGTCTGATAACAGATTGCGAATTACATCAACAGTAGTAAGAGTTCCTGTAACAGGTGGTCATTCCGAAGCTGTAAATATTGAATTTAAAAATGATTTTGCTGTTGATAATGTCAGAAAAATTTTATCGGAGACAAAAGGAATAATTCTTCAGGATGATGTTGAGAATTTGATTTATCCTATGCCAAGGTTTTCAGAGGGAAGAGATGAGGTTTTTGTAGGCAGAATAAGAAAAGACATCTCAAATCCAAGAAGTCTTGATATGTGGATAGTTTCTGACAATTTACGCAAAGGTGCTGCCACAAACGCAGTTCAGATAGTAAAATATTTAATTGATAATATAATTTAAAAGCTTATTAAAGTTGAAGATTTACAGGTCATTAGATAATATTCCCGAAATACCTTTTCCTGTTGTGTCAATGGGAACTTTTGATGGTGTGCATATTGGTCATCAGACTATTATCAAAAAGGTAAAAGAATGTGCACAAAAAAATAATGGTGAATCAGTTGTAATAACCTTCGACCCTCATCCGCGTATAGCTCTGCATTTGGATGAAGAGAATTTAAAGCTTCTTACATCCTTAAAAGAAAAAATATATCTTTTTGAAAGAAATAAAATTGATAACCTGATAATTTTGCCTTTCACAAAAGAATTCTCCGAACTGTCTGCTAACGATTTTATTAAAGATTATATTGTTGGTAGGTTGAAGACAAAGATTTTGGTGATAGGCTATGATCATCATTTCGGCAACAATAGAAAAGCTGACCCTGAGAGTATTTATGAACTTTCAAAGAAATATAATTTTGATATTGAAAAGGTGGGACAACAAAAAGTCCTGGGTCATTCAATTAGCTCAACAAAAATACGTGATGCTTTAGTTGCCGGTGATATTGAAAAGGCAAACGAACTTTTGGGATACGAATATGTTTTGTCGGGAGAGGTGATTTACGGCAATCAAATAGGCAGAACAATAGGTTTTCCTACAGCTAATATTTTCAACGATAACAGATTAAAACAAATTCCTGCCAACGGTGTTTATGCTGTAAAAGTAAATGTTGAAAATAAAATTTATACAGGCATGTGTAATATTGGCGTCCGTCCTACCATTGACCATGGCGACCTTACTGTTGAGATAAATATTTTTGATTTTGATAAAGATATTTATGGTGAAAAAATCACTGTATTTTTCTATAAACGAATAAGAAGCGAAAAAAAATTTCCTAATATTACAGCCTTAAAAGAGCAATTAGCAAAAGATAAAGAGGAAATATTAAAGTTAAAGCTGTAAAACAAATATTTTTTGGTTTATAGTGTATATTATAGAATCCTGTTGTTTGCAGGATTCTATAATATAAAATTCAATTAAAATATTATGTTAAACTCAGTATAGCAATTAATAGTTTACTTTTAATTTTTTTGAGATAATATCCGAAATGCTATCAATAGAAATTCTTTCCTGTTTCATTGAGTCTCTTTCTCTGATAGTAACAGTATTGTCTTTCAGGGTTTGATGGTCGATAGTAATACAATAAGGAGTACCGATAGCATCTTGTCTTCTGTAACGTCTGCCAATAGCGTCTTTTTCATCATACTGACACAGATAGTCAAATTTTAGTTTATCCATTATCTTTCTTGCTTTTTCAGGCAATCCGTCTTTTTTTACCAATGGTAAAACCGCTGCTTTTATAGGAGAAAGAAATGGCGGGATTTTTAATACAACACGTTCTGAGCCGTCATCAAGAGTTTCTTCAGTATATGCATAACTTAATATTGCCAAAAATGTTCTGTCAAGACCAATAGAAGTTTCAACAACATAAGGGACATAACTTTGTTTTGTTTCAGGATCAAAGAATTGAATTTTTTTATTTGAAAATTTTTGATGTGCATTTAAATCAAAATCAGTTCTGGAATGTATTCCTTCTAATTCTTTAAATCCAAAAGGAAATTCAAATTCAATATCAGTAGCTGCATTAGCATAATGTGCTAATTTTTCGTGGTCGTGAAATCTGTATTTTGAATCAGGAATACCAAGGCATTTATGCCACTTCATTCTTTGGTGTTTCCAATAATTAAACCATTTAAATTCTTCACCGGGTTTAACAAAAAATTCCATTTCCATTTGTTCAAATTCCCTCATTCTGAAAATGAATTGTCTTGCAACAATCTCATTACGAAAAGCTTTACCTATTTGAGCAATGCCAAAAGGGAGTTTCATTCTTCCCGATTTTTGTACGTTAAGGAAGTTTACAAAAATACCTTGAGCTGTTTCAGGGCGTAAAAATACTTTATTTGTATTATTATTTATAGAGCCAAGTTCTGTTGAGAACATTAAATTAAACTGTCTTACTTCAGTCCAGTTTCTGCTTCCGGAAATAGGACATGCAATCTGAAGCTCGTCAATAAGAGCTTTAATATCAGCAAAATTTTGGTTTTCTAATGAAGTGTATAACCTTTTACTGATATTAGTTATTTTTGTTTTATAATCAACAACTCTTTTGTTGGTTGCAAGAAATTCTTTTTCGTTAAAAGATTCACCGTATCTTTTAGCAGCTTTTTTTACTTCTTTTTGGATTTTAGTATTAATTTTTTCCATATAATCTTCAACCAATACATCGGCTCTATATCTTTTTTTAGAGTCTTTGTTGTCAATCATAGGGTCATTAAAGGCGTCAACGTGTCCTGAGGCTTTCCAAACCTGGGGATGCATAAATATTGCAGAATCTATTCCAACAATATTTTCATTAAACTGAACCATTGATTTCCACCAATAATTTTTAATATTATTTTTAAGCTCAACACCATATTGTCCGTAATCATATACAGCACTTAATCCATCATAAATTTCACTTGAAGGAAATATAAAACCATACTCTTTAGCATGGGAAATTATTTTTTTAAAATTATTCTCATTATTATTCATACAATAAATATTAGCTAACAAAAATTAATGAATAAAAAAGTCAATTACATTTCCAAGGCTTGAAGTTTCGCCTTTATAAAATTCTGTATATTTACAACGGGTACAGGTTACAGCAACAAATTTTTTGTTTTGAATATCAAAAAGTTTCGAAAATTTTCCTCCTGTAGTCCTTATTTCGTCAGTTTCAAATTGTGTATTGCCACATTTTGGGCAGATATATTCTTTCTTCATTTTTCGATTTGATTTTATTTGTTTGCAATATTAAGAAATAATATAATATCTTTTTATGATAGCCGTTCTTTAAAAAATAAATAATTATTTTTGCGAAATGTTAGTTGTTGAAAAATCAATTATTTCAGATGATATTGCAGATGTAAAATTCTGTTGTGATTTAAAGAAATGCAAAGGTTATTGCTGTGTTGAGGGCGATTCCGGGGCACCATTAGAGGAAGAAGAAATATCTGTTCTGGAAGATGTCATTGATGAAGTAATTCCATTTATGACTGAGAAGGGTATTAAAACAATAAAAAAAACAGGAGTGTTTGATTATGATGCTGAAGGTAATTATGTTACACCTTTGAATAATGGATTGGAATGTGCTTTTACTTATTTTGAAGATGGTATAGCTAAATGTGCTATTGAAAAGGCTTTTAATAATAATTGTTTTAAAAATTATCCAGGGGCTGAAAATTTTAATAAACCAATATCTTGTTATCTTTATCCGGTTAGAATAACTTCAAATAATGGATATGATGCTATAAACTATCATCGTTGGAACATTTGTAAACCGGCTCTAAAAAAAGGAAAGGCAACTAATACTCCATTATATGTTTTTTTAAAAAAACCGTTAATAAAAAAGTACGGTGAAAAGTGGTATAATACTTTAGTAGAACAGATAGAAAAAAAAATAAATAGTAAATAATAGATGTATTAATTATTATATTTAAATTGATTTTAAATAAAAATAAATAAGTTGATATGCAGGAGGTTATGAATTTGGGAGAAATGCTCCCATTATGGTCGGGAATACCGTTTTTGTTAATGTTATTATCAATAGCTTTATTTCCTTTAATATTGCCAAAATTTTGGCATCATAATTTTGAAAAAGTTTCGATATTTTTAGCGTTTTTATTAGCCATACCTTTTATTACAATATATAAAGGAGAAGGCTTACATGAAATATTGCATGTTGTTCTTGCCGATTATCTTCCTTTTATTATTTTACTATGGGCATTATATGCTGTTTCAGGAGGTATATTATTAAAAGGAATATTAAGAGGTACTCCTGTTGTAAATACATGTATTTTAATAATTGGTACTATATTGGCATCATGGATGGGAACTACAGGAGCTGCTATGCTGCTGATACGTCCATTGATAAAAGCAAACAATTTTAGAAAAAACAAGGTTCATGTATTTGTGTTTTTTATTTTTTTAGTGGCAAATATGGGAGGCTGTCTTACACCACTTGGTGATCCTCCTTTATTTATGGGATTTCTTCATGGTGTTAGCTTTTTTTGGACTTTACATCTTTTGCCGCAATTGCTTACCGGTGCAGTAATACTTCTAGTTATTTTCTTTGTTTTAGATTCATATTATTATAAAAAAGAGAATATTAAACCTCCAAGTGAAAAAGAAAAGAGAATATTATTGAAATTAGAAGGGACTCATAATTTTATTTTTCTTGCAGGAATAATTGCATCAGTACTTTTAAGTGGTATTATTGATTTGGGAAAAGTAAATACATTTGGTGTTCATCGTCCTGTTATGGATTGGGTAAGAGATATTTCCTTAATAGTTATTGGAATATTATCATTAAAAACAACATCAGGAAAAATATACAGAAGAAATAGTTTTTCATGGGCTCCAATATTAGAAGTGGCTTATCTTTTTATAGGAATATTTGTAACTATGGTTCCGTGTTTATTGATGTTGAAAGCAGGTGAAAACGGAGCTTTTGCACCATTAATGAAGGTTGTAAAAGAACCTTATCATTATTTTTGGATAACAGGCGCACTTTCAAGCTTTTTAGATAATACACCCACTTATCTTACATTTTTTAGCTCTGCTCTTGGCAGTCTTTATCAAGGCATTCCTGAGGTACAAGCTGTACATTTGCTTATGACAGGGGGAAATGCAAATTATTTAAAAGCAATATCAGCAGGAGCTGTATTTTTTGGAGCTGTTACATATATTGGAAATGCACCTAATTTTATGGTAAGATCTATTGCTGAAGAGCATGGTGTAAATATGCCGGGATTTTTAGCATATATAATAAAGTATTCATTAATATATTTAATACCCACTATGATTATTATAACTCTTATATTTTATTAATTTTTAGAACTTATAAATATGAAAATACAAAAAATATTATTTTCTACCAAATTTAAAGAATTGAATGAAGATTCTTTAAGATCTTTATTTGTCTTAAAAAAAACAGGTTTAAAACAAATAATATTATTGTTTGTGATACCAATTGATGAAGTTGGTTTTGTTCCTTATGGCGGGTTCTTAAAAGATGAGGAAAAAAAATTAAGGAAAATTGCAGAAGATACTTTAAATAAATGGAAAGAAATAATTATTGAAAATGGTATAGATTGTAAGATTTTAATTGAAATTGGTAACCTTGTACAAAAGACTATTTTAGTAGCAGAAGATGAAAAGGTAGATATCATCGCTGTTGGAAAAAGAAAAAGATCTTTACTTGGGAAGTTTAATTTTATTTCTCAAAATCTTGTTGATTTGGTTCGTTGTAGTAAAAAGCCCGTACTTGTCAGTAAATTTGTTTCTAAATATGAATATAAAGGAGAATTTATCACAAGATTAAATAATAGCGTGTTTAGTAATCCATTGATTGCAACCGACTGGTCTGAACCCGTTAGTAAATCCTTAAAGATTTTATCTGCTAACAGTGCTGTAATTGATAAAGCTTATATTTGCCATGTTGTTGAAGATAAATTAATTAAAGATAGATCAAATGATGAAATAACACGTATTAAAAATGAGAGCATTAAAAGGCTAAATGAATATTCTGATATATTAAGAAAAAATAATATTAGGTCAGAAACAATACTATTATTTGGCAAAGCTAATAATGAAATTATAAATATTTCCAGAGAAAAAAATGCCTCAATGATAATGATAGGAACTACAGGTAAAGATTTGTTTGAAGAAATGTTGTTGGGCAGTGTTTCATACAGAATTATGGAATCGTCAGAATTACCTATTTTAATGATTTCTTAAAAACCATAAAAATTTAATATTTCATATATTAAATACGCTAAATAAATTGAGATTAAAAAAAAGCCCGATTTAATACCTAATTTCCATTTATTTATTATTAATAGAAAAACTAATATTATCAGGGTTCCCATAAGTGCAATAATTGAAAATGTAATATCATTATTTACAATATCTATGGCACTATAAGAAAAGAATTTATAAATTAAAAAAGGTAATCCTATACCTATTAATATATCAAAGATATTTGAGCCTACAGCATTACTGATAGCCATACTTCCTTTGCCATTTTTTGCTACAATTAAAGAAGAAAACAAATCGGGGATTGAAGTCCCAATTGCTAAAATAGTAAGTGATATTATTGCTTCTGGAATTTTAAGTATATGTGCTATTGATATTGAACTTTCTACAAGACTCCAACTCAGAAATGCTATTAAAATTATTGAAAAAAAGAATACATAAATAAAATTGTTTTTAAAGATAAAAATATTATCTAAAACCCTGATAGATATTTTATTGAATTTTGTAATAAAATATTTTGAGGAATTAAAATCAGCAGAAGGTTTTTTTTCTTCAATAAAATCTTTGTAAGGAAAAATTTTTTTCCAGAATTTTAAAGAAAAAAGATAAATCACATAACAAGATATTAAAAGAATTGCCTCAAAAAGACTAATCTGTGAGTCATATAATACAAAAAACAGTAAAGCTATAGAAATAAAATAAAACAGAATATCTCTTGTAAAAGGCTGCCAAATTAAATAAGATTTATTTATTATACCAACAGCACCAATAATGAATAATAAATTAAACAGAGCTGATCCCACAATAGTGCCGATACCAATTTCTAAATGATTTCCCGGGATAATAAGAGAAAATAATACAATAAATAATTCAGGTGCACTTGAGCCAACAGCCATAAGAGTAGCTCCTGCAACATCTGATGACAGATTTAATTTATCTGCAATTTTTTCTAATGAAACAATAAAATAATTTTCACAAATTATATATAATAAATAAAAACAGACTATTAGTACAAGGAAATTAAATATTATAATCATTGTTCAATTATTTTTAATCAAAGATAAGACAAAAAAATAATAATACTTAAAATCCGCAAACTAAATCATGAGCAAAATAAATTGTGCGACATTGTTGGAAATATCATCTCAGGCTTTCTCTTTTAGTATCAAGTGTTAAGCCTGTGATGCTCTACGCTTTGATATGCCTACAATGACGCACACGCTACAAAATAATTTGCGGATTAAAATATATTAATTTTCTAAAAATAATATTTTATAGTCCTGAACTAAGAAGGAATGTAGCGGCAAAAGCAATAATAGCATATAATTCAGGGAATACGGCTAAAACCATAGTTTTACCAAAAACATCGTAACCGGAACCAATACCTGCAATACCATTAGCGCAAATACTACCTTGTTTTAATGCAGAAAATAAAGCGACAAAACCAAGTATAACTCCTGCAGCTAAGATAATGCCAGTCTGTACCCATGTCATTTCAGGGTTAATAACTCCTTTTGAATTAATAATAAAAAATCCTGCAAAGCCATACAATCCTTGTGTTCCAGGTAAAGCACTAAGCAACATATAGCTACCAAAAGCTTCATCGTTTTTTTTAAGTGCTCCAATAGTTGCATTGCCTCCCATAGTAACTCCAATAGCACTTCCAATTCCTGGTAAAGCTACCATTAATATTAATCCTACATAAGATAAAATTACAGTTGTAATCATGATTTTTCTCCTTTTTAGTTTTTAATTTTAGTTTAATTTAAAATTTATTTGAAAATGGTTTATACTCTTTCCCGCTGCCTTCAAAACCGGCATTTTTATAAAACTCTACAAATGTTAAACGCATAGGATGAACAAAAGAACCTAATGACGATATTAACAGGTTTCCTGTATGACCTATTATTAAAAATATTATATATAATATTATTCCCACATAAGGAATTTCTTTTATCTGCAATGCCATACTATTTATTACAAAACCTAAAATTGAACTTGAAACACCGAGAGCAAATAATCGTATATATGATAAGACATCGCCAAATATGTTTGTTATACCATACAAATCCCAAATACCTTTACCAATATTTGAAAAAATATTACCTTTTGGGTTGCTGAAAAATACAATCATTCCAAGACTGATATATAAGACAATAGTTGAAACTGATACCATATATTTAATCAATGCTAAATCTAAGAGGCTAAAAATCAATAATATCCACCCAAATTCCGGTATGGCATAAATCAAACTATGCTGTTTAATTTTATTAACTGCACGTAAGACAATACCAAAAATTATTTGAATTCCACCTAATACCATTGAAAAATTCAACAACTGATCATTTGTTAAAAATATATTCTTAATCGGGTTAAAAGCTTCTACTTTTAATAATGACATACCAAACAAAGTGCCTGATATTGTTCCCATAATTATTGTACCAATGCCTAAAAATTGCACTAAACTTAATAATGGTTTTGTTTTTTTATTGACTTTAAATTTTAATAATGATGCTACTAAAAGTAAAACAACTCCATAACCGGCATCACCCAAACAAAATCCAAAGAAGAGCATAAAAAACGGGGCAAAATAAGGCGTGAGATCCAATTCGGAATAAGAAGGTAAAGAAAATAATTTTCCAATAGGTTCAAATAGTTTTGCAAATTTATTATTTTTCAAGAGAATAGGCACTTTTTCATCTTCTTTTGCATCTTCTGAAAAATACATAATATCTTTTTTATCAAGATAGAGCTTTAATTTTTCTTCAAGAGAGGTAGCAACCCAGCCTTGCAATACCATTAGCTTATTTTCAGCTTCATGTTTGGTGTTTAACAGAACATTATTAAACTCAAATTCTTTTTTTAAGTTATTAAGTGAGTCTCTTAATAAAGGCAAATATTTATTTGCATATTGTGTTAATAACGAATCTATTTCCTGAATTCTATTTTCAATATCCTGTTTATTTTTTAATACCTCAGAAATTGGTCTTTCAGGCATTTTTATCTCATCAGCCTCTATATCAAGCTCATTTTTATCTTTAGTAATAACAACAAAATAAACATTTGTTTTTTGTTTATTAATTACTAACAAATCATATTTATCTTGCCATTCTTCAGAAAATTTTCTTTCTTCAGCAATAAAAAATCTAACATGAAAATTAGCTTTTTTAAGCTTTTCAATGGTATCTAAAGAAAAATCACCCCACGGTTCAACTTGTGCAGCTTCTTTGTTGATGATATCAATTTGAGTGTTTAAGTTTTCAGCTTCTTTTTGAAGGTCAATTATTTTATGATATAATTCTAAACCATTAATTTTTTCGTCAGAATGTTCAGGGACGTCTTGTTTTTTTGATAATAATTTAATGGTTTTAGAAAAATTATTAATAACATTTAATTTTTCTTTAGCAGCTTCATCTAATTCAATATTCTTTTTAATAACATCAAGAACGCCAATATTTTGTATGTCTACAAGAAAAGGTTTATAATCCTGATGATAAACCAAAAAAGAATAT
>JAGGUV010000153.1 GCA_021158345.1 Bacteroidales bacterium | reverse complement strand
TGTATAATTGTAAGCTTCAGGAATTTTAATAGCCCAGGGCAAATTATTTACAGTTTTATAATATTTTCCTGTGTTAGGGTCGCTGTCATCATTCATAGTACCAAAATAGCTTACATCAGCAAGACTTGTTGGAGCATAATCAGGTAAATGAATTTCTTTTCCTCTAATTTTATCAACAATTAAAAAAGGGTTAAAATTGATTATATCAATATCCTGCACAGTATAAATATTTGGAGTAAAAGCCAATGAAATAGTCAAAGTATCAGGTTCAACATAAGGAGCACCAGGGGTAACATTAACACCAAAACCGGATGAAGCCTGAAGAATATTTCTAGCATTATCAAAAACAATTATTGTAGGTTTATTTTGATTAGCTTCAGTTCCGTTTTCATTAATTGTAATATAATTTTCTAAAAGTTGAGAACCGCTAACAGTAATATCTGCTGTTTGAACATTATTGTTTGGAAATTGGAATCCAAAACCATTGCTGAGACCTGCACCAATAGCACGGACAACAAAATTAGCTTCAAGATCAGCTACTTTATTAGATGCATTAGTAACAATTTTAAACTGATAATCGATAACAAGGTCATTAAAATCATAATCACCTTTCCCTGGCCAGAGGTCTTCAAAAGCCAGGCTGCCAAAGCCTGCAGCAGGTGAATAATTATTAAAAGCCCTGGCAGCATCGTTTGGATAATCGTCGTCATCATCCTGAACTCCATCACCGTCAGTATCAGTGTTCCCGCTATTTTGTCCGTCATTATAAATTTCCTGGATTTCAGTTTGACTTAAAGCATTTCCATAAATCCTTACATCATCAATATTTCCATTAAAGAACTTTTGAGAACCATTATCAGAGCCTATAGAAAAATTTCTGGAATTAATTTTTAAAGTCCCGGTAACAGATTTTGTATTTTTAAGTTGTCCATTAACAAAAAGTTTAATAATACTACCATCATAAGTTAAAGCAATATGGTACCACTCGCCAAAAACAGGGATACCATTTCCCCAGTTAATAGAATGGCTATTATTTGTTGACAATCTAATACCACATTTCCATCCATTCCATTTATCCTGCCAAATACCATGGCCATCATAATCACCTTTTTGGGCAATTTTAGCAGTTTTATTTTCATTGGTTTTAGCCCATGCCATAATAGTAATTTTATCAGTTAAATTAAGATTATCGGCATTAGGTATTAAAACATAATCATCATTACCATCAAATTTTAAAGAGCTGCCTTCAACACCGGTTTCCCAGACTGCTCCACTAATTGTACCATCATTATTATTTTCTGAATCGCCTGCAATATTTCCGGAATTTTCGTTAAAATTCCATAAAGAGATAAGGTTTTGTTCGCCTGTTCCCGGATTAGGTGTATTATTATAAATGTCAATAATTTCTTGCATTGACAAAGCTTTGGTATAAATAGCAACTTCATCAAGAACACCTGAAAAATAATTTATATTAGTTTGACTACCAATTAAAATATTTGCATTAGAAGATTTTAAGTTTCCTGATGTAGATTTTTCAGCTAAAAGAACAGTATCAATATATAATTTCATATTACTTCCATCATAAGTAGCAACAACATTATGCCAGTCTGTATCAATAATTCTTTTACTCCATGGAATAGTTACAGAATTCCACCCGGGATTATAAATTGCAAAACTTACTTTCCCGTGATTATCCATTCTTAAAATATACTTAACTTTATTCACAATAAATGCTCCACCGGCATTATTAATATCTTTTTTAAACCATACAGAAAGGCTTATTTTATCATTTACAATATTAAGAGCATCATTTGTTGGGATTTCAACATTTCCATTAGTCCCGTTAAAATTTAAAGCAGTTTGATTAATACCTGTAGTCCAGTCTGCACCAACTATACTGCCGTCATTATTTCCTTTAGAATCTCCGGCTATGCTTCCTGAATTTTCGTTAAATTGCCAGTAAGCCAGCAAGTCGTCATCAAAAGAAGGAGCTTTGGCATTTTTCATATAAGCTGCATCAGCATCCAAATCCACATCAATAGTTTCATTATTTATATCAACAACTTTATTATTTATAAGTACATGTTCGATATATTTAGGAATATCTACTGATACATCATAGGTTGGATTTAGAGCATTAAAAAAACCTTTATGAAATAAAACAGAGCCATCTTCGGAAGTAATTTTAATTACACCTGAAGTAGCCTTTTTTATCTTAAAACAAATATTTCCGGAATTTTCCCAATCAAAATTATCATTTACAATAAGATTATCAAGACTATTATTGACAACTTGATTTTTATGATTTTTTTCACACGATGTTACTGCAAAGAAAATTATTGCGGATAGAAAAAATAATGTAGATTTCTTCATGATTTTTAATATTTAATAAATGAAAACATTATAATTGTTTGTTTTATTTTATCATAAACCTATTTTAATTATCAGATAAATTTAATTAAAAATTTAGATTTAATTTTATATTTATCAAAATATAAATAATAAAACTACAAATTATATACCAAAAAAAAGCAATTCTTATTATGCTGAAAATAGATTAAATATGTTTTTCTTAAATTTTATTTTGTCCCTTTTTGAAAAATAAGTTCAAAATAAGGAAAATTAAATAATCCATGTATTTAAACCGCTATTAACAAAATCGTATCTTTTGGCTTGTCCGCCAAATTTTTTCAAAGCATTAATAACTTTATATCTTTTATTATTAGGGCAATAAAAAATCATAAAGCCACCACCACCGGCACCTGAAATTTTACCTCCTGTAGCACCGTTTTCAATAGCTGTTTTATAAATCTCATCAATAAAACTATTTGTAATACCCGTTGTCATTTGTTTTTTGTTCTGCCATCCAAAATCTAAAATTTCTCCGATTTTGTCAAGTTCGCCTTTTAATAACGCCTCTTTCATCATCACAGACTGATTTTTAAGATTATGCATAGCATGTATAGAAGTTTGATTTTTGGACTTTACATTTTGCGATTGTGATTCAATAATTTTAGAAGATAAACGACTGGTTTCCGTATAATAAAGTACTAAATTATGAGATAGTTCGTCGAGATATTTTTTTTGAATACGAAGAGGGTTAACAATAACTTTATTGTTTTTGCTGAACTCCATAAAGTTAACGCCACCAAAAGTAGCAGCATATTGGTCTTGTTTACCACCTGCCATTTTCAGGTCAATTCTTTCGATTTCATAAGCTAAACGCGCCATATCGTAATCGCCCAAAGGCAATTTAATCCATTGGGCAAAAGCACCCAAAATAGCAACAACCAAAGTAGAAGAAGTTCCTAATCCTGAGCCGGGAGGAGCATCTACAAAAGTAGATAATTCAAAAGACAGCGGTTTTTTTACATAGTCCCTGACAACTCTGTTATAAACACCTTTTAACAAATCCAGCTCATCATTAATTTCAAGTTTATCGCTCATATTAAATTCAAATTTTTGATTTTTATCAATAGAATTTAATATTATTTTACCATTATTTTTAGGTTCTATTGTAGCATAAGCATACATGCTAATAGTAGCATTTAAAATTGCACCGCCATAAATATCCGAATAAGGAGCAACGTCAGTGCCACCGCCTGCCAGACCTAATCGTAAAGGAGCTTTACTTCTGATAAACATTTTTTTAATTATTTAATAAATTATTAATAGCTTCTATCATTCTTTGCCAGGAATATTTTTTCTTTTCTGTTTTAATATTTTCTAAAAATTCCGCTTCTTTATTTAAAGAATAAAATTTTAAAATTGCTTCAGCAACATCTTCAGGAGAGGGATTAACAACATAACCCACTTTATTGTCAGGCACAATTTCCGATAAACCGCCAACATCAGTAACTATCATAGGTTTATTGAAATGGTAGGCTATTTGTGTAACTCCGCTTTGTGTAGCAGTTTTGTATGGTTGCACAACAATATCGCAAGCACAGAAATAATTTAGAACTTTGTCATCAGGAATAAAATCATTCGACATAATAACCCTATCCTGAAGATTGTATTTTTTTATTATATCAAAATATTGTTTAGAATCATTATAAAATTCACCTGCAACAATTAATTTCAATGGCAGATTAGCAATATCTTTATCTGCAAAAGCTTTTAAAAGAATATCTAAACCTTTATAATCTCTGATAAATCCGAAAAACAATAAATAATTATAATCAGGATTTAATTTTAGATTTTTTTTGGCAAGATTTTTATTAATAGCTTTTCCAAAATTATCGTATAAAGGATGAGGGCAAAATTCACGAGGTTTTGTTTTATCAAAAATATTTAAATCGTTTAAAACAGACTCAGACATAGCAACAAAACCATCAACATTCTTAACAAAATATTTGCTTAATAATTTGTCAAAAATATGTTTTTCGTGAGGAATGATATTGTCTAAAATTGAAATAATCTTAGTATGTTTATTTTTCCTGATAATTTTTGCGATAGTTCCAAAACAAGGCGCCATAAAAGGAATCCAATATTTAATAATAACAATATCGGGCATAATTTTTTTTATTTTTCTGCCTAATTTTATCCAATTGAAAGGATTGACCGAATTAACAGAAATATTAATTTTTAAGTTTTCAGGAGCCGGTAAGCCGGAATATTGGCTTTTCCCGGGAAACAAAAATCCCGGATATTGCAATTTGAAAGTATAAATTTCAACATCATCATTATTGTCAATAAAAGCTTTTGCCAATCTTTCATTATATGCTGCAAGTCCGCCTCTTAAGGGGTGAGCAGAGCCAATAATAATTATTTTTCTTTTATGGTTTTGCAAAATTTTAATATTATTTTTCTTTAATAAAACCTATTTTTTCCTCCACAAGATATTTATTTCTTTCGGAAGAGCTTCTTGATATCATCTCACCCATAAACCCTGCAACAAAAAGCTGAGTACCAATAATCATTGAAAGCAATCCGAGATAGAACAAAGGTCTTTCAGTCATATTATAATTTTGTAAAAATATTTTGGTATAAGCAAAATAAGCTGCAATAACAAAGCCGATAAAAAATAAGAATGAGCCTAAAATACCGAAAAAGTGCATAGGTTTCTTACCGAAGCGAGACATAAAAGCAATTGAGACTAAATCGAGATAACCACTATATCTGCCAACGCCAAATTTCGATTTACCATGTTTGCGTTTTTGGTGCAAAACAACTTTTTCGCCAATATTTTTAAATCCTGCCCATTTAGCTATAACAGGAATATATCTGTGCATCTCACCATAGACTTCGATACTTTTAACAACTTTAGAGCTATAAGCTTTCAAACCACAGTTAAAATCGTGCAGTTTAATTCCTGTCATCATTCTGGTAAAACGATTATAAACTTTTGAAGGTAATCTTTTTCTAATAGGATCATGACGTTTTTTTTTCCAACCTGACACCATATCAAAGCCTTGCTGTTTAATCATTTTATACAAATCAGGGATTTCATCAGGGCTGTCTTGCAAATCTGCATCCATAGTAATTACAACATTTCCCTTTGAATGTTCAAAGCCAATATTCAGAGCAGCAGCTTTACCATAATTTCTTCTGAACTTAATAGCTTTAATATTTTTATTTTTCTCTGACAGCTCAGTAAGTTTCTCCCATGAACCATCATTACTTCCATCGTCAACCATAATAATTTCATAGGTAAAATTATTATCCGACATTACTCTATCAATCCAATTTGTCAGCTCTTGAAGAGATTCCTCTTCGTTATATAAAGGTATTACAACTGATATATCCATTAAAAAAAATTATAAAGATTTATTTTCCTTTTTAACAAATGCAGCAATAATTAAAGAAAAAATTGCAGCCCAAAAAGTATATGTAAGTATTGACATAAGTGCCATAGCAACTGGTGTCATAAATTTACTTTGAATAGCCATAGCACTTTTCAATTGTTCTTCAGTAATATCTGGCATTTTATCAACAATAGCTTGTTCGGAAATTTCTATTAAATGATTAATTGCTTCAGGAGCAAAAAACTGATAAAACAAGAATGTAAAAACAGCAACAATAATTGAAGAATACAGACCTATCAGCAGTCCTGAAGTAAAAGTTTTACCATAAGTAATATAACCCCCAAGGCTATTATTACGATAATTTATTGTGCCAAGAATAATTCCTACAATAATAATTGCAATACTAATAAAAGAAGTGAGCTTACTCTGATCATAGAGGTTAAAAGTATAAATTAGTAAAGATACTACAATAAGCAATAATCCGATAAAGATGCTATAATTGAAAGCATTTTTCGATAGAGATTTTGTTTTGTTTTCCATGATTTAAAATTTTAGTTAATGATTAAATGCAAAAATAAGAAATAAAAATTAAAAAAAAATTAAAAATAATTGCAGCATAATAAACTTATATATACTTTTGCACCGGGGTAAGTCTTATACGACCAGCTCCTGTTGAATTCCCCCAGGGTCGGAAGGCAGCAAGGGTAGACGGTTGTAGCGGTGCGATATAAGTAGCTTACCCTTTTTTTATTGTTTTTTTTAGAAGATAAAATATTAAAACCTCCTAAAATATTTACTTACTGATTATTTTTTTAAACAAAATAACTATTTTTATCAAAATTTTTAAATTCATAAATTTTATGTTATTAAAACTATATTCCGAGAACCCTAATCCAAGATTTATCAAAAGAATAGTAGAATGTTTGAATGATGGTGGAATTATTATTTATCCTACTGATACTATTTATGGATTAGGTTGCGATATTTTTAATTCCAAGGCTATTGAAAAAATAGCACAATTAAAAGGCTTAAAGGCCGAGAAAGCAAATTTTTCCTTTATCTGTTACAGCATAAGCCAGATATCAGAATTTATAAAGCCTATTGATAATACTATTTTTAAATTTATGAAGAAAAACCTGCCCGGACCTTTCACTTTTATATTCAATGCAAACAATAAAACTCCTAAACTATTAAAAAGCAAAAGAAAGACTGTTGGTATTCGTATCCCTGATAATCTTATTTCAACAGATATTGTAAAAGAATTAGGGCATCCGATTTTATCTACATCTATTCACGATGAAGACGAAATAATCGAATACCCTACTGATCCTGAATTAATCTACGATAAATATAAAGATATTGTTGATATTGTTATTGATGGCGGTTTTGGCAGTAATATACCATCAACAATAATTGATTGTACAAATAATGAGATAAATGTAATAAGACAAGGCAAAGGAATAATTTAAAATTTAATTTTTAAAACAATAAATATTTCTTTGTCCCTAACTATGAAATCTTGAATAAATAAGTCATTTTTTATATAATAACAGAACATTAAAAAGTCGAAAAAAAAAATATTTTTTTTAACACTAAAACGTAAAGTATTAGCGAATAAAAAAAAGATATTTTTTTTAAATAATATTTGTTTTTGTAAAATAAAAAAATCTATATTTGCAGCTCCAAAACAAAAAAATGATTTGGTAGCTCAGCAGGTAGAGCATCTGCCTTTTAAGCAGAGGGTCCCGGGTTCGAGCCCCGGCCAGATCACACAAAAAAAAGAGATTCATCTGAATCTCTTTTTTTATCTTATTTATTACATCAACATCTTTTTTTATTTCATTATTTCAAGTCCTGTAATAAAAATTGTATTCTCAAAAATTAATTTACGATATAATTTTATTTTTTATAAAAAATATTTTTTCTACTTTTGTTAAAATTTATTTATTTCAAATTAAAATCTATTTTTTATGAAAATTACAATAGTAGGTACAGGATATGTTGGTTTAGTAACCGGCACATGTTTTGCGGAAGTAGGTATTAATGTTACTTGCGTTGATATCGACAAAATAAAAATTGACAATTTAAACAAAGGCATAATTCCAATATACGAACCGGGTCTTGAAGACATGGTAAAAAGAAATGTTGAAAAAGGCAGATTACATTTTAGCACAAGTCTTGTATCTACCCTTGATGAGGTAGAAGTTGTTTTCAGTGCTGTAGGCACACCTCCTGACGAAGATGGCAGTGCAGACCTTCATTATGTACTTGACGTAGCTCGCGAAGTTGGGAAAAATATGAGTAAATACCTCATTATGGTAACCAAAAGCACTGTACCTGTTGGCACAGCAAAAAAAGTTAAAAAAGTCATTCAGGAAGAATTAGACAAAAGAGGTGAAAATATTAATTTTGATGTAGCCTCTAATCCGGAATTTTTGAAAGAAGGTGATGCTGTTAACGATTTTCTTAAGCCTGACAGAATTGTTGTTGGAACTGAATCAAGAAAAGCTGAGAAAATTATGAGCAGATTATACAAGCCTTTTACTATGAATGGCCACCCTGTTATTTTTATGGACTTACCTTCTGCTGAAATGACAAAATATGCCGCTAACTCAATGCTTGCAACAAAAATTAGTTTTATGAACGACATAGCCAATTTATGTGAATTAGTTGGTGCTGACGTTAACAATGTAAGAAAAGGTATAGGGTCAGATTCACGTATTGGAAAAAAATTTATTTATCCCGGCATAGGTTACGGAGGCTCCTGCTTCCCTAAAGATGTTAAGGCTCTTATAATGACTGCTGAAGAAAATAATTATAATTTAAGAGTACTAAACGCTGTTGAAGAGGTTAACAAAACTCAAAAACTTGTGCTTTTTGAAAAAGCAAAAAAATATTTCAATAATAATTTAAAAGGCAAGACAATAGCTTTATGGGGGTTATCATTCAAACCACAAACCGACGACATGCGTGAATCTCCTGCTCTTGTTCTTATTAAAGAATTCCTTGATGCAGGTGCTAAAATTAAAGCTTATGACCCTGTTGCCATGACTGAAGCAAAAAGAAGAATAGGTGATGTTATTGAATATTCAAAAGACCAATACGAAGCACTTATTGATGCCGATTGTATGTTATTATGTACTGAATGGCCTGAGTTTAAATTTCCTAACTTTAATGTTATGAAAAGACTTTTATCTCATCCTGTTATCTTCGACGGAAGAAATGTATATGATAAAACTGAAATGAAAAAAGCAGGTTTCGATTATTTTTGTATAGGTATTGATACTACAAAATAATTGTATTAAAAACATAGGGTTTTTATATACTTTTATAATATCCTATACCTTTTTTACTTTATAAAAAATCAAAATAATGAAAAAAAAAATATTAGTTACAGGAGGTGCAGGATTCATTGGTTCACATCTTTGTAAAAGATTAATTAACGAAGGCAATGAAGTTATTTGTCTTGACAATTATTTTACAGGTAGTAAACGAAATATTGTTGAACTTACTAAAAATCCATATTTTGAACTTATCAGGCATGATGTAACTATGCCTTTTTTCATTGAAGTGGATGAAATATACAATTTGGCTTGCCCTGCCTCACCTATACATTATCAGTATAATGCTATAAAAACTATTAAAACATCGGTTATGGGTGCTATTAATATGTTAGGATTGGCAAAAAGAATTAAAGCTAAAATATTGCAGGCTTCCACAAGTGAAGTTTATGGCGATCCTTTGATACATCCACAAACAGAAGATTATTGGGGACATGTAAATCCTATCGGCATTAGAGCTTGTTATGATGAAGGAAAACGATGTGCAGAATCATTATTTATTAATTACTATCGCCAGAATAATGTAAGAATTAAGCTAATGAGAATATTTAATACTTACGGACCAAATATGCATCCCCACGATGGCAGAGTAGTCTCTAATTTTATTATCCAGGCTTTAAAAAACGAAGATATTACTATTTATGGCGATGGCTCTCAAACACGTAGCTTTCAATATGTTGACGACCTTGTTGAAGGTGCTATCAGATTAATGGGCACAGGTGACGATTTTGTAGGGCCTGTTAATATTGGAAATCCTCATGAATTTACAATTAAAGAATTGGCTTTAAAAATTATTGAACTTACTAATTCAAAATCAAAACTTGTATACAAGTCTTTACCTTCTGACGACCCAATGCAAAGACAACCAGACATAAGCCTTGCAAAAAAACAATTAAACTGGGAGCCTAAAATTCAACTCGAAGAAGGACTTTTAAAAACTATTGAATATTTTAAATCTATTAAAAAATATTGGTAAAATGACAAGGATTCTTGTAACAGGAAGCAATGGTCAATTAGGCAATGAATTCAGAATATTGTCATCAAAATATAATAAATATATATTTTTTTTTACTGATATTGAAGAACTTGATATAACTGATATTAATGCTATTGATGCTTTTGTTAAGGATAATTATATCAACATCATAATAAATTGTGCTGCATATACTGCTGTTGATAATGCTGAAAAAGATAGAAAATCAGCTGATATGATTAACAATTATGCTGTGAAACAATTAGCTCTTACAGCAGAAAAATACAATTGTTTTTTATTTCATATTTCTACTGATTATGTCTTTGACGGAACAAATCACAGACCTTATGTTGAATCTGATATTACAAACCCTTTATCTGTATACGGGCAAACAAAACTTGACGGCGAAAAAAGTATGTTATCTATTTGCAAAAAATCAATAATAATTCGTACTTCGTGGTTGTACTCTGAATTTAAAAATAATTTTTTGAAAACTATTTTAAAATACGGCAAGCAGAGGGATGAGCTTAATATTGTCTTCGACCAAATTGGAACTCCGACTTATGCCGGAGACCTCGCAGAAACAATATTAGAAATTATATCTGAAACAAAAAATATCAGCAATAATCAAATTTATCATTTTTCGAATGAGGGAGTAATAAGTTGGTATGATTTTGCAAAGGAAATTATTGATATCTCAAAAATAAAATGTAATATTAATCCAATTGAGACAAAAGATTATCCATTGCCGGCACCACGTCCTTCGTATAGCGTTCTGAACAAATCAAAAATTAAAAATCATTTTAAAATAAAAATACCTTATTGGAAAGATAGTCTAAAAGTATGTCTTAAAAATTTTTACTTTGATAAACAGTAAAAAATACAGTGTGATGAAATATTCATGACCAAGTGGGGGGATTTTAGAATTTAGAAAGTAACTTTTTTTTAGCAGCATAATTTCTAATTTTAAACATTTAAAAATATTTTTTAACAACTTTAATAATCATTTCCATCAGCTCATCTTTTTTTATAAGTTTATTGAAAATTAATATCAAGCAATAAAGGACAATGATCAGAATGATATACTTGGGATAAAATAACAGCTCTGTTAAGATTTCTTTCTAAATTTTTAGTAACCATATTATAGTCGATACGCCATCCCATATTTTTTTCTCTTGCTTTTCTTCTATAGCTCCACCATGTATAATTGTGGGGGTTTTTATTAAAATAACGAAATGTGTCAATAAATCCTGAGTCAATAAATTTACTTAACCATTGTCTTTCTTCGGGTAAAAAGCCTGAGTTTCTGGCATTTCCTATTGGGTCGTGTATATCAATAGGTTTATGACAAATATTATAATCACCTGAGATAATTAATTTTTTTCTTTCTTTTTTTAGTTCACTGATATAATTATAAAAATCGTCGAGCCATTGCATTTTAAAAGCCTGTCTGAGTTCACCGCTTGAGCCTGAAGGGTGATAAACTGAAATGACAGATATGTCTCCATAGTCAGCTCTTAAAAATCTACCCTCATCATCGTATTTTTCTATACCCATTCCAAATACAACATTATCAGGCTCTTTTCTCGTTAAAATACCTACTCCGCTGTATCCTTTTCGTTTTGCACTGTACCAGTATGATTTATAACCTGCTTCTTCAAAATCTAATGAAGGAATTTGTTCAGGTTGTGCTTTTGTTTCTTGTATGCAAACAATATCAGGATTAGAGGATTTTAACCATTCTATGAAATCCTTTTTTATTGCTGCTCTGATGCCATTGACATTATATGTTATTATCTTCATCTTTTAAATTTTCAATAAAAATACAATAATAATTTAAATAAAAAATATTAATAAATTAATAAAAAAAATATGAGTATTATTTAATGTTTTTTTGAAAATAATTTTATATTAGCGTTTTAATTTTTAATAAATTAATGCTGTAAATTGATTTATTGAAAAATTAATTAATTATTTCGGTTGATGGTAAATTATTATTAGACAATAAATTTTGAAGATGAATAGGAATAGAGCGGCAATTAGATTATTTGTCAGACGTATAAAACATTTAGGACAACGTCAATTTATATTAATTTTAAGTGTATTGATAGGTCTTGCAACAGGAATTGCAGCTTTTATTTTAAAATATTTAGTGCATTTAATTGAAAGTCTGCTTACAAGTGAATTTTCACTTGAATATCGAAATTTATTATATTTTGCGTATCCTGCCATAGGCATATTTCTCACAGTAATATTTATAAAATATTTGTTAAAGCAGGATGTTGGTGATGGCGTTCCAAAAGTCTTACATTCAATAGCCAAGTGGAATGGAAAGATGAGGCTTCACAATGTTTACTCTTCTTTAATATCTAGTGCTTTAACTGTTGGTTTCGGAGGCTCTGTCGGATTAGAAGGTCCTACTGTGGCTACAGGAGGTGCTATTGGCTCAAATATTAGTAAAATATTTCATTTAAATTACAAGCAAACAGTATTATTAGTTGGATGTGCTTCTGTTGGTGCTATGTCAGCAATATTTAAATCACCTATTGCTGCCATTGTTTTTGGTATTGAAGTAATAATGCTCGATCTTACAATGTCATCAATAATCCCCTTATTAGTGTCTTCTATTACTGCTGCTTTAACATCTTATATTTTATTAGGTCAAGATGTTCTTTACTCATTTGTGTTGAAAGAAAGTTTTATTATTAATGATGTGCCTTATTATATTATTTTTGGTGTTATTACAGGTTTTATATCTTTATATAATATCAGGGTATATGTTAAAATAACTGATGTTTTTAAAAAAATAAAGAAGTGGTATATTAAAGTATTGATAGGAGGTTTAGTTCTTGGCTTATTAATTTTTTTATTTCCAACATTATATGGTGAGGGATATTCATCAATAAATTCTTCACTTAACGGAGATTATTCTTTTTTGTACAATAACAGTATATTTTATTCTCTTAAAGATAATATGTTTGTTATTTTTCTGTTGTTGGCATTAATAGCATCTTTAAAAATTGTAGCAACATCAATAACTTTTGGAGCAGGAGGAATAGGCGGTTTTTTTGCTCCCACTTTATTCTCAGGTGCTATTACAGGATTATTATTTGCTTTAGCTATTAATTATTCAGGCTTTCATCATCTCTCTGAAAGTAATTTTATTTTAGTAGGAATGGCAGGTTTGATATCAGGAGTTATTCATGCACCTTTGACAGCAATATTTCTTATTGCAGAGATAACAAATGGGTATGGATTGCTTTTGCCATTGATGATTGTTTCTACAATTTCGTATGCTACCATTAAATTTTTTGAACCTAATTCTGTTTATACTATTCAATTGGCAAAATGTGGTGATATGTTTACTCACGATAAAGATAAAACAGTATTATCATTGATGAAGGTGAAAAATCATTTAGAGACAAATTTTAGCACTGTAAACATTGACAGCTCTTTAGGTGAATTAGTAAAGATTATCTCTAATGCTCAGCGAAATGTCTTCCCTGTGATAGATAAAGATAATAATTATAAAGGAATAGTATTTTTAGATGATATACGTCATATTATTTTTCAGCCTGAGAAATATGATAAGGTTTTTGTGCGAGATATTATGTTTGTTCCCGATGTCTATGTAGATATAAATGAATCTATGGAGGAAGTGGCTGATAAATTCAGAAAATCAGGAAATTATAACCTGCCTGTGTTGAGTAATGGAAAATATTTAGGTTTTATTTCCAGGGCAAATGTTTTTTTGTCATACAGAACTATGCTAAAAGATTTTTCGGAAGATTAAAAAAAAACTATTAAATATTTTTTTATTGAATAGCACTTCTTACTTTTGCGCCTAATATGCAAAGATCGAAAATTTATAGAAAATTTATGTTTTGGAGGTTAAAACAAAAGAACCACAAGTTCTTTATTTTAACATTGAGCATTGTTGTAGGAATTTTTAGCGGCTTAGCAGCAGTTATTCTTAAAAATGCTATTCATTATACAACATATTTTCTTTTTCACGGATTTAGTATTGAACATATAAATTATCTTTATTTTATTTATCCTATAATAGGTATTTTCCTGACAGTATTTTTTGTGAAATATATTTTGAAAGATAGTATTGGTCATGGTGTCTCAAAAATATTATATGCAATATCAAGGGGCAGAAGCAAAATAAAATCACATAATAATTGGTCGTCAATGCTCGCAAGTACCTTAACAATAGCTTTTGGTGGCTCTGTAGGTTCTGAGGCACCGATTGTATTGACAGGTGCATCTATAGGTTCTAATCTTGGTAGATTTTTTCATGTTGATTATAAAACATTAACTTTATTAGTAGCATGTGGTGCCGGTGGTGGTATAGCAGGAATTTTTAAAGCTCCAATTGCCGGTTTGGTATTTACATTAGAAGTGTTGATGTTGGATTTAACAATGGCTTCGTTAGTTCCATTATTAATATCTTGCGTTTCTGCCACTATGGTAGCATATTTTCTTATGGGTAGGGGAGCTGCTTTATATAATGCTGTTACAGACCCTTTTGTTTTGAATAATATTCCTTATTATTTATTACTCGGTGTTATTTCAGGTTTTGTTTCTTTATATTTTACTAAGGTTTCTATGTATGTTGAAGCTATTTTTGATAAATATAATAATTCTTTTAAAAAAATAATTCTTGGTGGAATTTTATTGAGTATTTTAATCTTAATATTTCCTTCACTTTATGGAGAGGGTTATGAAACTTTAAGGTGTATTTTATCAGGTAATTATTCTATCCTTTTTGAAAATTCTTTATTTTCATCTATACAAAATAATTATTGGATAGTATTATTATATGCTTTATTTATTTTAATATTTAAGGTAATTGCCATGTCTATTACTAATGGCAGTGGTGGTGTTGGAGGTGTTTTTGCTCCTACTTTATTTGTTGGTGGTATTACAGGTTTTATTGTTGCTCATAGTTTTAATGTTTTACCTTTTGTTGATATTTCTGAAACAAACTTTGCTTTGGTTGGCATGGGTGGTCTTATGGCAGGTGTTATGCATGCCCCTTTAACAGGAATTTTTTTAATTGCTGAAATTACAGGTGGTTATTCTCTTCTTTTACCTCTTATTATTACTTCAACAATCTCATATATTACTATTATGATGTTCGAGCCTTATTCAATTTATACCAAACGACTTGCTATACGCGGTGAATTATTAACTCACGATAAAGATAAGGTTGCTCTTTCATTACTTAAAGTTACTCAAATGATTGAGAAGGATTTCAGTACAATTGATATTGATGCTACTCTCGGTGATCTTGTGAAAGTAATTTCTACTTCAAAGCGAAATGTGTTCCCTGTTATTGATGATAATAATAATTTTTATGGCGTTGTATTTATTAATGATATAAGAAATATTGTCTTTAAAAAGGAAATTTATGACACAACTTTTATTAAAGATTTAATGTTTATGCCTGCTACTATAGTATCACCTGATGAGCCTATGAAAGATGTTGTGAAAAAATTTAATGATACAGGAAATTATAATTTGCCTGTGATTAAAGATGGTAAATATATAGGTTTTGTATCTCGGGCTAAAGTGTTTTCTTCATATAGAAAACTTATAAAAGATTTTTCGGACGAGTAAAAAGTTTTTTTTAATTATAAATAAATTATTATTTTTGTTATTAAAATAGTAATTGTCAAAAATATGAATTTTAAAAAACTCTCAATATTAATACCTGCGTATAATGAGGCTCTTACAATATACATAATTTTAAATAAAATTTTGGAGGCTCCCTTAATTAATGATATTTCTAAAGAAATAATAATAATAAATGATTGTTCTGAAGACAATACTAAAGAAGTTGTAGAAAAATTTATACTCGATCACCCTGAAAATGATATAAAACTTTTTAATCAGAAAGTAAATAAGGGCAAGGGAGCTGCTTTACATAAAGGTATAGAATTTGCAAGTGGAGATTATATTGTAATTCAGGATGCAGATCTTGAGTACGACCCTAATGAATATAATATTTTATTAAAACCTGTTATAGATGGATTTGCTGATGTAGTGTATGGATCTCGTTTTATGGGTGGAAATGCACATAGAATTTTGTTTTTTTATCATACTATTGGTAATAAAATGCTTACTTTTTTTTCGAATATGTTTACAAATCTAAATTTAACAGATATGGAGACATGTTATAAATTATTTCGTTCGGATATAATTAAGAAAATTAAATTTAAAGAAAATCGTTTTGGCTTTGAAACGGAAGTTACAGCAAAAATTTCCAGAGTTCCAGGCATTAGGTTTTACGAAGTTGGCATTTCGTATTATGGAAGAACTTACGATGAAGGTAAAAAAATTAGATGGAAAGATGGTTTTAGAGCTTTGTATTGTATTTTAAAATATAATTTGTTTAAAAGAAAATAATATTAGTTTTTTTAGCAAAAAGTTATACATTGATTTTTAAGTTTTAGTATATCTTTTATTATTAATAATTATAAGTTTTAGATATATGAATAAAAAATATCAAAAGATTTCCCTATTAGCACTTTTAATAATAATTATTTTAGATATTGTATTAAGATATAATAATCGTCCTTCTAATCCTATTAGTTGGGATGTATTTGGCTATTATCTTTATTTGCCTTTTACTTTTATTTATCATGATCTTGGGATAAAAGATTTAGATATAGTTCATAAAATTATAGAACAATATAATAGTACTGCAACTTTTTATCAGGCAAATATGTGTTCAGAAGGTAACAGAATTATGAAATATAGCATGGGTATGTCGGTTTTATATGCTCCTGCTTTTTTTGTTTCACATATAATTGCTTTATTAAGTAATTTCCCTGCAGATGGTTTTTCATTACCTTATCAATATGGATTAATTATTTCGAGTAGTATATACTCAATAATTGGTTTAATATTTATCAGAAAAATTTTATTAAAATATTTTAATGATATAATATCTGCAATAGTATTAATATTGTTGTTTTTTGGCACTAATTATTTTTCGCAATGTGTTTATAGTGCTGAGATGCCACATAATCATTTGTTTACCATATATGCTTTAATTATTTGGTTTACTATAAAATGGCATGAGAATTATAAAAGAAAAAATATTATTTTTTTAGCAATATTTATAGGTTTAGCTAGTCTTGCTCGTCCTTCTGAGGTTATTTCAATTTTAATTCCTCTTTTATGGAATGTTTATGATAGAAAAAGTATAAAGCAAAAAATTAATTTATTAAAAAAATATAAAGGACAACTTATATTGTTCCTTATCATTTTATTAATAATAGGCTCGTTTCAAATTATTTATTGGAAAATTTATAGCGGAAAATTCATATATTATAGTTATCTAAATCCTGGTGAAGGTTTTGATTTTTTGCGGCCATATACATTAAAAGTTTTATTTAGTTTTCGTAAAGGATGGCTTATTTATACTCCTATGATGATATTTGCTCTTTTAGGTTTTATTAGTATGTATAAATCTAATAAGAAATTGTTTTATGCTATTTCTATATTTTTTATTATTAATTTATATATAGTTTCATCATGGTCATGTTGGTGGTATGCTCAGTGTTTTAGTCAGAGAGCTTTAGTTCAGTCTTATGCTGTTATGGTTTTACCTCTGGGTTATTTTATTAATAGTATTTTAAAAAAGAAATTATATATAAAAATCATTATTTTTTTTATTGCTGTTTGTTTTATTATTTTAAATCTTTTTCAAATATGGCAAATTCGAAAAGGGATTTTAAGTACAGATAGAATGACTTTTCCTTATTATGTTAAAGTATTTGGTAAAAAAAATGTTAATAAAAATGATAAAAAATTATTACTTGTAGACAGAAATTTTAAGGGAGAAGAAAGAAAACTTAATAATGAAGAAAATTATCAAAGGACAGTTTTAAAACATATTAATTTTGAAAATTTTGATAAAAAAAATAAAAGTCATTATACAGATACTATTTCTCATTCAGGAAAATATGCTTTGAAAATGGATAAAAATATGCATTTTTTTCCTGGTTTAAGTATAAAATATAAAGATCTTACACCTAATTATTATACATGGATAAGAGTTAGCTTATATGTTTATCCTATTTATGATATTGAAGAAACACCAGCTTCGCTTATTATTACATTTCAACATAAAGGTAAAAATTATAAGTATAGAGGTATAGATTTTAGTGATAAAAAACACAAAACAGAACTTATTAAAAATCAGTGGAATAAAGTTTCTTATGATTATTTAACACCAGAAGTTAGATCAAAAAATGATAATCTTAAAATTTATATTTGGAATAGAGGGGATGAAGAAATATTTTTTGATGATTTAATTATTGAAAAATTTGAAGCAGTAAAATAATAAGTGTTTTTTTGAAATTTTTGCGGTAATTAGATTTATAAAAATAGAAATATTTAATCGATTATTAATTATTATTTGTTAACTCTTTTATGTTTATAAATCCATAAAGCATCTTTATAAACCATTTCATCAAGGCTAATACCTCTTTTTTTAGCTTTAGCTTTAACTTTTTTCATTAATTTTTTGTTGTTTCTAATAGCTGTTTCATATTTTAATAATTCATCTACATTATAATCAGTATATTTTTTTGATGTATATATAGAATACAGTCTATCTATAAAACCAAATGCAAATTTTTTTAAAGTAGCTTCAGTTGCCATTAAAATTATAACATCTTGTTTTTCTATTTCTGCTTTTATATTAACCATATCCGTTGTTTTAGTTTTTTTAAAACTATCAGGATATATTTTTTTATTATAATACCAAAACCCACCTAACTTAAAAATGTTTTTACTAATACCAGAACTAAAAATATTCCAATAATAACTATCAGCAATAGCTATAACAGAAGGTTGCTTTTTATTTTTATTTTTTTCGAATACAAGATGTGGATATGCCATTTTTTTATGAGGCATTTGCCATAGTAAATTTAAGCCTCTGCCAATATCGTAATCAGTACCTCTAAGTTTATTTGTAACATCTATTCTGTCCCAACTTAAATCGGGCATATCAATATTTCTTTTCTTTTCAATATATTTTATTAACGAATCAGATGCTAAAGTCATACCATAAATACTCCAATGTATTCCATATTTCGAATATAAAGGATAAGTGGATGTATCTTTCATTAACATAAAGTATTTGTTAAAATCAATGTTGTTAATTTTGAAATCGTTACATCTTTTGCTATAATATTCGTAATTAGAAATTTTTTTATCAGAAGGATTAAATTTTTCGGGTATGTATTCAGGGAAAAAGCTTGCTTTTCCTGGAGCAAAGACAACAATTAAATCTATATTTTTTTCTTTTAATTTATCTTGAAGATATTTTAATTTTTTTAATTTTTCGTCAATAGCTTTTTTACCAATAAAATTTCTTCCTAAATAAGATAGAATATAACCTTTTTCATATAAGTAATTTTCTTTACCAATAATAACCGAATTTGCATGTGTAATATTAAAAAGACTATAATCAATTTGGTTATTAATTCTAATTAAAGGAGGTCTGAATCCAATATTATTTTCAACATAATTATTAAATTCATTTTGAAATTTTCCATTAAAGAAACTCTTAGAATTAAATTTCGGTAATTTTTTTTTAATTATAGCTCCTTTTAAAGGTTTAATATTAATAATAGAAAATTCCTTTTGTATTGCTGATGCTGAAAGTATTATTAAAATAAAAATATATATGTATTTCTTAATTTGTTTCAATTGTTTATAATTTTTTATTTTTTTTAATTTTTTGCTTTACAATCCATATTGCATCTTTATTAATCATTTTTTCAATACTAATCCCTCTTTTTTTAGCTTTTAATTTTTCTTTTTCAAGCCATTTTTTATTATTTCTTATAATTGATTTAATTTTTTTTATTTCATTATTAAAATATAATTGTTCTTTAGTTATATTATTACC